>CAMCMW010000331.1 GCA_945876155.1 uncultured Ruminococcus sp.
GGTAAAGGACTTCATCAAAAAGCTTTATCAGAATGTTCTGGTACTTGATTCCGGTGCAAGAGGTGCTACAACAACATTCGTGGAAAACGGACAGGGTGATGTTCTCCTTGCATGGGAAAATGAGGCTTATCTCTCAATTCAGGACTATCCGGACGATTATGAAATAGTAACACCGAGCATCAGTATTCTTGCACAGCCGTCTGTTGCAATTGTTGATTCAGTTGTTGACAAGAGAGGAACAAGAGATGTGGCAACAGAGTATTTAAGCTATCTCTATTCCGACGAGGCACAGAGAATTGCCGGAGATAATTATTACCGTCCGTCAAACGAAAAGATTCTTCAGGAATATTCAGATGTATTCAATCTTGACATCAACCTTGTAACCATTCAGGACTTCGGCGGCTGGGACGAGGCACAGACCAAACACTTTGCCGACGGCGGTGTATTTGACGAGATTTACGAGCAATAAGACATAAGGAGAAGGTATGAAAAAGACGAGTAAAAGAGTGATTCCGGGTTTCGGAATCTCTATGGGAGTGACACTGTCAATAGTCAGCATTGTAGTTCTGATTCCGCTGGCGTCACTGGTGGTTTTCACCGCACAGCTGAGCTTTAAGGAGATTATTCAGACGATTACCCGTGACAGGGTGCTTGCAAGTTTTCGTGTAAGCTTTCTGACGGCTTTTATCGCATCGGTAATAAATGCAGTTATGGGCGTCATTCTGGCATGGGTGCTGGTTAGATATAAATTCCCGTTAAAGCGTCTTTTGGATGGCATGATTGAACTGCCCTTTGCTTTGCCGACTGCCGTAGCCGGCATTGCACTGACCTCTCTCACGACAAACAACGGACTTATCGGCGGCTTTTTTGACAAATTCGGCATTAAAATCGCATATACAAGAATCGGTATAACTGTGGCGCTTGTGTTCATTGGTATTCCTTTTGTAGTCCGCACAGTACAGCCGATACTGGAAAAGCTTGACCCGGCTTATGAAGAAGCGGCAGGAGTTTTAGGTGCAAGCCGTACAAAAATATTCTGGAAAGTAATTTTCCCGGAAATAAGACCGGCTGTTCTGACAGGTTTCGGACTTGCTTTCGGCAGATGTATCGGCGAGTACGGCAGTGTGGTATTCATTGCCGGAAACCAGCCGTTTGAAACGGAAATAACACCGCTTATTATCATGTCTGAATTGCAGGAATACGATTACTCCAGTGCAACGGCTATCGCACTTGTAATGCTTATTGCGGCATTCCTGATTCTGTTCATAACAAATATTATTCAGTCAAGAAGTGCAAAAATCTTAAAGGGAGGTATGTAAGGTGCATGAGGAAACAACTGGTTCAAAGGTAGTTAAATGGATATTGATTGGTGTAAGCGTTCTTTTTGTGGTACTCATGCTGCTGCTGCCCCTTATTACCGTAATTGCTGAGGCACTGAAAAGCGGCTGGGATACATACATTTCGGCAGTAACAGACGAATACACTGTAAAAGCTGTTCTGCTGACTATTGAGGCTACGGTCTGCGCCGTGCTTATCAACACAGTTTTCGGCGTGTTTGCCGCATGGGCGGTGACTAAGTTCCACTTCAAAGGCAAGAAAATACTCACTACGCTTATTGACGTACCTGTCACAGTTTCACCGATTATTGCCGGTCTGATTTTTGTACTGACCTTCGGCAGACAGAGTGCAGTTTATCCGTTTTTAGAATCCCTTGATATAAAAATTGTGTTTGCAGTACCAGGCATTGTCCTTGCAACGATTTTTGTAACGTTCCCGTTTATTTCACGAGAGCTTATTCCGGTTCTGGAGGCACAGGGTACAGACGAGGAAGAGGCGGCGGCACTTATGGGTGCAGGAGGACTGACAATATTCCGCAAGATAACATTCCCACATATCAAGTGGGCGTTCCTTTACGGCGTTGTGCTGTGTGCGGCGAGAGCAATGGGAGAGTTTGGTGCGGTATCGGTACTGTCCGGACACCTGAGAGGAAAAACCAACACACTTCCACTGCACGTTGAAATTTTATTTAATGAATTTAAGCATGTTCCGGCTTTTGCAGTTTCGTCAATACTTGTAATAATGGCAGTTATCATACTTATAATCAGAAGTGTTATTGAATACAGAGGAAAGAGGGACACTTAAAATGTATGTTGAATTAAGAAATATAAACAAGCATTTCGGCGATTACAAGGCGTCTGAAAACGTAAGTTTCGGAATTGAAAAAGGAAAGCTTATCGGTCTGCTGGGACCAAGCGGCAGCGGTAAAACCACAATACTTCGCATGATTGCAGGACTGGAACACCCGGACAGCGGTGAAATCGTCATTGACGGAAAAGTGGTAAACGACATTCCGGCAAGCAAGAGAGGAATAGGATTTGTATTCCAGAATTATGCGCTGTTCCGCTATAATGAAAGCGGAATCGGGCATTGGCTTGTTGACCTTAAAGTCCTTAACCGTGATGGTGAGAGACTCGCCAGTCTTCGTCGACTGCTCAAACTGGCGAATGCGCATTGTGGCCTTTTCAACAGATATACGCAGCCGCATAACATCCGTTTTTTTGTCAACAGGGTAAAGGTCTACCTGAGCGCAGTTGACGCCAGACAGTGCCGCATCGGGCAGTCGGCGCAACTTATAACCCGTCTTATACGCCCCGAACAGCTTTGTCGGGGTCATTTCACCCTCGGCGTCGGGGTCGCAGTCCGAGATATCCACCTCGTTAGCCTCCTTTTGCCATACGTAGACGGTCATGCCATCCGAATACGTCACCATACCGTTGACATCAAGCACATAGGCGTCTCCTTTCACCTTAAGAGAGCCGTCGGACGCGTGTTTGTCGCCAGTGCGCTTGTTGGCGTACGTGGCCGTGAAGCTCACCTCAATCGTCGAACAGGCCTTGGCGGCCTGCGACATCTCGTTCAGGATGGCCCGCGCCTCGGACTCGGACTTTGCGGCATCGGACTGCGCCACAGCCGCCGCAGGGAGCGACATCATCATCACAGCCGCCGCGATTGATTTGAAGAACCTCATAAGTAGAAATTGATAATACGATAATTCATCGGCAAAAACCGCGCCAAAGCGTCAGACGCCGAACCTGTCGAAGATCTTCTCAAGATCCACCTC
>CAMCMW010000332.1 GCA_945876155.1 uncultured Ruminococcus sp.
GGTAATGAGAAAAAGCGTGGCATCCGATTACAAATTCAAACAGGAGTGATATATTATGAACGCAGTAGGTATCGATGTTTCCAAAGGCAAAAGCACAGTTGCAGTGCTCAGACCATTCGGAGAAGTGGTGGCTTCACCCTTTGATGTTATTTATAACGACAGTGACCTTAAACAGCTTGTAGAGCTGATCAAAGGACTGCCGGGTGAATCAAAGGTTGTTATGGAGTACACCGGTACATATTTTGAACCCATAGCACAGTATCTCCATAACAACGGTATATTTGTTTCCGTAGTCAATGCTCTATTAGTTCATAACTATGGCGGAAACTCTTTAAGAAAGGTCAAGACGGACAAGAAAGACGCTTTGAAGCTTGCTTCCTATGCTCTCGACCGCTGGACTGAACTTGAGGAATACATTCCTGCCGATGAACAGCGCAGAACATTGAAACTGCTGAACAGACAGTATAATCAATCCAACAAAATTCAGACCATGATGAAAAACAATCTTATCTCATTGACCGATTCCGTTTTCCCGGGTATCAACAAACTCTTTACATCTCCCGAAAGACAGTCTGACGGTCATGAGAAATGGGTGGATTTTCTTAATGCTTTTCCTCATAAGGATTGTGTTGCCAAGCTGTATTTGTCTGCTTTCAAGACAAAATACACAAGCTGGTGCAAGAAAAACAACTACAATTATTCAGATTCCAAAGCCGAAGAAATTCATACTTACGCTAAATCTGCTATTGCTGTTCTTCCGCTGAATGAAAGCGTGAAACTGCTGATAACACAGACTGTTACTCAGCTTAATACCATACTGGAAACTATATCTTCCATTCGTAAAGAGATGGACAGAATTGCTTCTTCACTGCCTGAATACGAAACTGTAATGGCAATGTACGGTGTTGGAAAGGTGTACGGACCTCAGCTTATGGCTGAAATCGGTGACACCAGACGTTTCAGAAACAGGCGGGCAATTACAGCCTTCGCAGGTTTGGATGCTCCGCCGTATCAGTCGGGACAGCTTGATGTCAATTCACGGCACATTTCCAAGCGTGGCTCATCAGCACTCAGAAAAGTTCTTTTTCAGATCACCGAAATTTTTATTCTGAACAAGCCGCAGGACGAGCCTGTGTACCAATTCATTGACAAGAAACGCTCCGAGGGCAAGCATTATTATTCCTACAGGATCGCTGCTGCAAACAAATTTTTGAGGATATATTACGCTAAAGTAAATCAAGTTCTGGAATCGCAATAACTTCAGAATTTACATCCTCATCAGGCTGCTTCAAAAAAATCTGCCTTGAAGCGGTCTTTTTGTCATGCACTTTTTTCATTGAAAAATTTTTTCTTGATTTTTTCATTTTAGGGCTTGACTTTTATTTGCAGGTCTTAATTTTCCTCATTAGTTTATATACGGAAGCTGTTCATCCTTTTCTGACATAACCAAATTTTCTATATCAGGCCATTTGATAGAAAAATCCGGATCATCGTAACGATAACCTGCTGCTGATCCTGGTACATAAAATTCTGACATCATATAAACAAGATTACAATTATCCTCAAGTGTAACGTATCCGTGTGCAAAACCCTTGGGAATATATAACATTTTTCCATTTTCATCTGACAGTTCACATGATACATATTTACAATATGTAGGCGATTCAGGTCTTATATCGACACAAACATCAAATATTTTTCCACTGACACATACAACAAGCTTATCCTCCGCAAACCCATCTTTCTGATAATGCATTCCTCTAAGTGTACCTTTTTGTTTATTAAAGCATACATTCATCTGTCTGATATCCGTATTTATTCCTGCTTCATGAAATTCTTTTTCACAAAAAAATCTGGAAAAACATCCTCTTTTATCAAATGACATAGTACGTTCTATAATATATACTCCATTAATTGATGTTTCTATAAAATTCATATCATAGCCTCCAAAAGATATTCAGATATCTGCTGTTCCATACATTTTACAACATTTCCATTGTTATACAAGCATTTGTACCATTCAACGGTTTTTTCAACAGTTTTTTTAATATTCCATATCGGTGACCATCCAATCGTAGAATGTATTTTTTCACAGTTCAAATATAAAAGTTTAGCTTCATGAACAGCATGAATATCCTCCTGATATATCCATGAAGCTTCATTTTCCCATTCTCTGCAAAATAAATCCGCAAGCCCTCCTGTTGTAATATTATCATCCAATCCAGGTCCTATATTATATGCTCCTTCAAATGTATTCTTATCAAGAAATTGCTTTTCAGCTATCATAAGATAAGCAAACAAAGGTTCAAGAACATGCTGATATGGTCGTATAGAGTTTGGATTTCTGAGTATTACAGGCTGTCCTGACGAAACAGCTCGATAACAATCAGGTATTATTCTGTTATCAGCAAAATCTCCTCCTCCGATTACATTACCTGCTCTGCATGAAGACACTGCAACAGATGTTTCACTAAAAAAAGAATTGCGATATGATGATGTTACAAGCTCAGAACACGACTTTGAATTAGAATAGGGATCAAAGCCATTAAGTATATCATCTTCCTTATATCCGTAATGTGTTTCACGATTAAGATACACCTTATCAGTTGTAACATTCACTATTGAACGCAAATGCGAACACATACGAGCTGCTTCAAGTATGTTGACGGTTCCCATAACATTTGTGCTGTATGTATTTACAGGATCAGCATAGCTTTCCTTTACCAAAGGCTGAGCAGCAAGATGGATTATTATATCAGGATCAGCAGATTTTATGCATGATGCCAGACAATCAAAATTGCGAATATCTCCGAAATAATTTGTAATATGCGAACATACCTTTGATAGCCTGAAAAATTCACGAGAATCGGATGCTTCAAGACTATATCCATATACATTAGCTCCCAAATTAAGAAGCAGTCTGCACAACCATGTTCCTTTAAACCCTGTATGACCTGTTATAAATACATTTTTATTCTTAAAAAATTCATTATTCATTCCATATTACCCACGGTGCTTTATTTTCATAAATTAAATTGTCAAGAAATTGCTTATCTCGAAGTGTATCCATACATTGCCAAAATCCATTATACTTGTATGCCATAAGTTGTGATTTACG
>CAMCMW010000333.1 GCA_945876155.1 uncultured Ruminococcus sp.
GATTGCAGACTTGTTCTCGTCGTCAATGAGAATCATAATGTGGGGCAGTTCAAGGGGAGCGCCCTCTCGTACCTTAATTCTCGGGGGTATTCTTTCAATGACTGTTGCCTCGGTGGCTCTTACCTGTGAGGTACTGCCCTTTGAGAAATCGTACTCTTCAAGGTCAATCATGCCGATAACTCCGCACCGCAATATACCGTTGCTCTGTACTCTTTCGAGGTAAATCATTGAGTTTTTGTATTCTTTGAAAGTACCCGATTCAAGGTACTGGTTCATAGTCCTGTGGATATTATCAATTCTGTCGGACACGTCGGTATCTTCAAGGTAAACCTCCGGCAGTATCAGACTGAGGGCAGACTTTTCACCGTTTACATAGCTGTCAAGATTTTCCCAGTACCGGGGTTCACTGGTGTACTGGTCGCAGGCGATAACCGCCCATTTATTCATATCTGTGTTTACCGGAAGAAGGATATCTGCCGGTTTGAAAGCTGTTGACATTGTGTTATCACTCCTATAAATTACTGTTAAAATTATATCATTCACAACCTGCATTGTCAAGCAAGTTTAAGGCAACACCACGCAAATAGATTTTTATGAAATATGGATTATTGTAGGGGCGAGCATTGCTCGCCCGATTCAAAAAACGCACAAAGTCACGGGCGACCAATGGTCGCCCCTACCAAAAAATAATCAGCTGTATTGATTTGCCTTTACATATTTGAGTATCTGCGGTAATAGAATGTAAGGACAAATCTCTGAACATGGAGGGAACAATGAACAGGAATAAAATAGTCCATGACACGATTTTCCTTACAGCCGTTGACTTTGCAATGCAGGGTCTTGCGCTTATGCTGAATGTTTTTATAACGAGAAAACTGGGTTCTGCGGCAGTTGGAGCGATATCACTTATGGGAACGTTTCTCAATTTCACTGGTATCATCTCCAGCGGCAATGCCTATCTCTGTTCCAGCAGACTGATTTCCGAGGAAATAGGGCGTGCAAAGGGCAATCCCAATAAAATTTACAGGTATTCGCTGATGTACTCAATGCCGTTGTGTATTGTGGTATCGGGGTGTATATTTGCCTTTTCCGGACTGATATCGGGTAACATTCTGAAAACTCCCGAGCTTGCACTTCCGGTAAAAATAATGGCGTTCATTCTGCCTGTCAACACCGTAAGCTGCTGTCTGAGGGGTTATTTCAGCGCATACCGCAATGTGATATCCGGGGCGATAAGTTCGGGAGTGGAATTTCTTGTGAAGTCTGGAATGTTTGCTATGTTTGCGGAGTTTTACGTTGCCAGGGGTAAAATCAGCGTGTTCATGGCTTTTGCACTGAGTATGGCTGCCGGACAGCTTGCAGGACTTGTCTATCTTGTTGTTTGCCACCTGAAATACCGCAAAAGGTATGACACCAAGGCGTCGATAGGATTCCGCTGTTTCGTGCTGACTTCCATACCCATAATGCTCAACAGCATAGTAACTTCGGTGTTAAGCAGTGTAAATGACGCTCTTGTGCCGCTGACGTTAAAGCAGTACGGCAATTCGACAGAGGAGGCATTGAGCCAGTTTGGCATATTCGAGGCGATAATAATTCCGGCACTGTTTTTCCCGTCGGGGATACTGTGCAGTCTTTCAGCGATACTGATACCGGAG
This sequence comes from uncultured Ruminococcus sp., assembly GCA_945876155.1. Classification (GTDB taxonomy): domain Bacteria; phylum Bacillota; class Clostridia; order Oscillospirales; family Ruminococcaceae; genus Porcipelethomonas. Next base: position 1,656 of record CAMCMW010000333.1, read on the forward strand.
CTTTCCCGTGAGAGGGGGGCGGACAACACAAAAAAAACCGCATACCTTACAAACCGTGTACTGCGTCAGACGTTCAGCTTTTCGGTTTTTGCGGCTGCGGTGTTTCTGTATTTCGGGAATGAAATCGGACTGCTCATGAGTGGTGACACCTTTGCAGGAAAAATCATAAGGATTCTTGCCCCGGCAGTACCGTTCATATACCTTGAAATAATACTTGAGGGAATTTTAAAGGGCATGGGCAGACACAGTTTTTCCTCCCTTAACTACCTTGTGGAGTACACAATAAGGATTTCGGTACTGCTTATCTGCGTACCCCTTTTCGGTTTTTACGGTATAGTAATGTCATATCTTGCCAGCAATATCATCTGCAACACATCAAGGATACTGAAAATAATCAGCATAACAGGAATACGGTTCAGCTTTTCGGACAATATAATCATACCAGTCATATCGGCACTGTGTTCCATGCAGACTGTTTCACTGTTGGAAAAGCCGCTGCATCTTGAACGTGTAAGCATTGCAGTCGAGCCGATGATATTCACGGTTGCGGCAGGGTTTATGTATCTTGGACTGCAGAAACTCATACATAAGATTTCAGACAGTTCAGAGGAGATGTCAGTGAACAGGGTGAATCATAAGCTTTAAGATAGCCTGAATGATAGCCGACCTTATCAGTGAATCGTCAGCCTCTTTAATGGTCTTGTCATGCTCACTGACTTTTATGGCAATATATTTAGCCGGCAGTTCATTTAGTGCGATAGCCATGACGGTAAACCGGCAGATATTGCAGTGACAGCAGTTGAACTTGTCAAATATATCATCAAAACGGTTGACCATAAGTTCTTCGTTGAGATTGATAACCTCGTACTCTTCTTCCTCTTCTTCAGCCTTTGTTTTCTTGGACTTTGATTTCGCTGCCGGCTTCTTTGCGGACTTGGTTTTTCTTGTGGACTTTACTTCTTCTACTTCGTAATCGTCCTCCTCGTCCTCGTAGTCGTCCTCGTAATCTTCTTCCTCTTCTTCAACGATTCTGGACTTGGTTTTGCGTCCGGAGGTTGTTTTCTTAGCGGCTGGTCTGCCTCTCTTTTTAGGTTTTACTTCCTCTTCCTCGTCCTCATCGTCCTCATCATCTTCCGGTTCAGGGATTCGCTTTGTTGTGGTTCTGGTCTTGGTAGTCCTGGAGCGTACTGGCTTTTTCGGTGTTTCTTCTTCCTCGTCGTCCTCCTCGTCGGGTTCTGCCGCCGGGATTCTTGAACGTGTTTTTGAGACAGTTTTTCTGCCGGCTGTTGTTGCTTTGGAACGTGAAGATTTTTTAGGTGTTTCCTCTTCAAGGTCTTCGTCATCATCGTCTTCGTCCTGATTCAGGGAAGGCATGATTTTGTTGAACATAACCTCTTTGCTTATATCCTGTCTGGTTTTTCTTATAGCCATTTATAAACACCTCTTTGCTTAATTAGAA
>CAMCMW010000334.1 GCA_945876155.1 uncultured Ruminococcus sp.
AAACGATCCTGAAAAAATACTTGCAGAATGTATGGAGCGCTGTACAGCAATGATTACTGATACAGAATATTATTCGGAAAGGACTTGATTTAATTGAAAAAATTCTTTAAGCGTCTTGCAGTTTTTACTGCGGCACTGGTTATGGGCACTTCATCTTTTTCTTACATTAACAGCAGTGAAAAAATTGCTGCTGCCGGACAGATTAACCTTGAGTATCTGGACAGAGGAATTTCGGCAATAAACACAGGCTCCGGAATGCTTGTAAGCTGGCGCTGGCTTGCAAATGATGATGACAATGCGGTTTTCAAACTTTATCGTGACGGTACTCTGATTTATACCAGCGAGTCCGAGAATGCAACCTGCTATCTGGACAAAAGCGGCAGTGCGTCTTCAAAATACCGTGTTGATGCGTATTCGGGTGGAAAACTGGTTTCATCAGAAAACTGCAGGCTGACATCAGACAATGCTTATTTTGACATTCCGCTGAATCCTCCGACAGCTTCGGGAGTTACTTACAGTCCAAATGATATGTCAGTAGGAGATGTTGACGGCGACGGACAGTATGAACTGTTTCTTAAATGGGACCCTTCAAATTCAAAGGATAATTCGCAGAAAGGTAAGACAGAAAAAGTATTCATTGACTGTATCAGTCTTGACGGAACAAGACTGTGGCGCATAGATTTAGGGTACAATATTCGTGCGGGTGCGCATTACACACAGTTTTATGTAGCGGATTTCGACCTCGACGGCAAAGCTGAAATGTGCTGCAAGACCGCCGACGGAACAGTTGACGGTACCGGAAAAACAATAGGTGACGGCTCTAAGGTCTATCGTGACGGCAACGGCTTTATTTATACCGGACCTGAATACTACACTCTCTTTGACGGTCAGACAGGAGCGGCTCTTGATACCATTGATTATGAACCGGGCAGAGGTGACCCGACAAAATGGGGCAAAAGCAGCGATAAAACCAATCGTGTAGACCGCTTCTGGGGAACAGTTGCATACCTTGACGGAGTTCACCCATGCGTTGTAACAGGACGTGGCTATTACGGACGCATGACAGCTACTGCTTATACAGTTGAAAACAAAAAACTTAAAAAGCTGTGGATGTTCGATACAGGCACAAGCAGCAGTTCCTTAGGCTACGGCGACGGTAACCATAACAGTATGCCTGCTGATGTTGACGGGGACGGCAAACAGGAAATAATCACAGGCTCTACCTGTATTGATGATAACGGCAGTCTGCTCTGGTGTACAAACCAGGGACACGGCGACGCTATGCACGTCGGTGACCTTGACCCTGCAAGAGAGGGTATTGAAATATGGACTTGTCATGAGGACCGTCCATACGGTGTTTCACTTATAAGCGGCAAGGACGGTAAAATTATTTTCCATAACAACGGAAACGGGGATACAGGCAGATGCTGTGCAGATAATATATGGGCAGGCAATCCCGGTGCAGAATTATGGGGAAACAAGGAGTCTGACGGCTCTACACCTGTTAAAGACGTTAGCGGCAATACATTATCATGTAACAGACCAGCAATAAACTTCCTTATTTACTGGGACGGGGACCTTGAACGTGAAGTGCTTGACGGCTACACAGATTCTCCGGCAAAGATATACAAGATGAATGAAAAGGGAAAACTTGATACTCTTTTAGAAACAACAGGCTACTACACCTGTAATACAACCAAGGGTACTCCATGTCTTTCTGCTGATATTTTCGGTGACTGGCGTGAAGAACTTATCGTAAGAGCGGCAGACAGTAAATCCGTAAGAGTATACTGTACTACGTATGAAACTGAAAGCAGAGTGACAACTCTTATGCATGACCCACAGTATCGTATGCAGGTTTCGGCACAGAATACAGCATACAACCAGCCGCCTCATACAAGCTTTTTCCTCGGAACAGGCTATGACCTTCCGGCTCGTCCTTCAAATTGTGTTGTAAACAGCGGAAATGAAGTGCCGCCAGTCAAGACAGGAGCAGTATTTGATACTTCTTACAAATATACAATAAAGAATGCAAACAGCGGACTTTTCCTTGAAGTTGCAGATTCAAAGGCTGAAAACGGCGTGAACGTACAGCAGGGTGAAAATCAGAACGGCTGGTATCTTTCTGATGCCGGCGACGGATATTATAAGATTATTTCAGAACTTGCTGACGGTAAGACCTATTATCTTGATGTTGACTACGGAAAAACTGATAACGGCACAAATATCGGTATATGGAGCAATACAAATTGCGATGCGCAGTCTTTCAAATTTGTTGATAACGGCGACGGAACTTATGCCATCTGCACAAAGGTTACCGGAGATGACAGCGCTGTCGGAGTCGCAGGCGCATCAAAGGATATTGGCGCAAATGTTGTAGAGTGGAGCTGCAATGACAGTGCAGACCAGAAGTGGATAATTGAACCGGTATTTGACCCTGTCAGGGGCAGACTTATAAAGAGCATTGAGGTTATGGACACCACTTATTACAACAGCTGGTCTGTAGATACAAGCCTTGAAACCGGTGATAAAGCTTTTGGGGACAGAGATATTGAAAAGATAGCTTTTTCGGAGGTTCCGGACAAATACAAGGGCGCTGAACTGGTGCTTACCCCCTGCGATGCAAAATTTTCTGACAAACAGCAGGCTGAACTGACAGCGGCAGAAAATATTACAGTATATGTCGGTTTTGACACCAGGCTGACCACAGTTCCGTCATGGGTAAATGGCTGGACAAAGGAAACGGAAACTATCACAACCTCTAATGGAGTTACCTTTGAAATGTATTCAAAGGAGTTAAAAGCAGATGAAACGATAACTCTCGGAGCTAACGGACAATCAAGCGGCGTTGTAAACTATATCGTACTTGCCGCTGAAAACAGCAGTTCATTGACTTCCGTTCCGGGCGACCTGACCTGTGACCAACGTATTGATGTGTTTGATTTGGCAAAGTACAGACAGTTTATCCTCGGAATAAAAAAGCTTGAAGGTACTGCACTTGCTAATGCTGATATTAACGGCGACGGAGCTTGTAACACAGCTGATTACATTCTTTTACAGAACTTCCTGTCAGGAAGAATTAAAAGTTTTTA
>CAMCMW010000335.1 GCA_945876155.1 uncultured Ruminococcus sp.
GCAAGGGCGTTGACGGTTGTAGTCTTGCCGACTCCGCCTTTCTGGGTAATAATAGCATAAATTTTACTCAAAGTCCATGCTCCTTTCTTCAGAAACGGTTCTGATTTTTTATGTCAGTAACGAGTATAAATCGTGTTAAAATACAATACTTACTTATTATAACAGAAAAAAACAAATATTTCAACTATGTAATATGATTATTTATTATTTTAACTAAAAGAAAGCTATTTAATTTTTGAGAGAACTGACGAATAGGTAAATTAGATAAGCTTTAATGCGGCATGAAAGGAGCTGAGTATTAATGAATATAAACACCAATATTTACAAACAGTATATCAATGCCGGCAGCAGCTGCAGGAGACCTGTTGTTAAAACTTCCGGAACAGCCGGCAGTAAATCCGTGGTAAAACAGGATTCCCTTTCCTTTAGTGCCGAGGCTGCTTTGATAAAGGATAACGTAAAAACTGTAAAAAATTACGCTGCGCAGATAACCGATCCGGCGTCAGAAGAACGTATAGACACTCTGAAAGAAAAAATCAGAAATGGTGAATACAACGTTTCTGCACAGCAGGTTGCAGATAAAATTCTGAACAGGTGGATCTGATAAGGGGTGACTTGCTTTGGAACATTTTGATGAATTTTACAGCTTTATGCTTGAATATACTGAGTTTTTTGAGGATACTGCCGCAAAGGAAAGAGAAAAAATGTGCGCTCTTTTGTCAGATGACCTCAGCCGTATAGAAAAATGTCTTAATGAACATCAGTCAACGGTGAAAAAAACTGAACTTTACGAGGAGCGGAGAGAAAAGCTTCAGGAAAAAATCGGACTCGGAGGAAAATCCTTCCGCCAGATTATAGCCATGACAGACGGCGATGAACACGAACGTTTGAGAAAGCTTTATAACCGCTTTAAGGTGGCTGTTGACAATGTTTCACATTCTAACAAGACTTCTCTGCAGATTGCTGAAACAAATATGAGAATAATCGAAAATCTTTCGCCGTCAGTGAATGACGCAAAATGCTACGATAACAACGGAGTCTCGTCCAAACGCAAAAATATGGGACTTCTTAACACTAAAATCTGAATTCGGAGGTAATTGAATTGAGACCAACATTTCTGGGATTTGAAGCAGCTAAGACAGGGGTATTTACCAGCCAGAAAGCACTTGATATAGTCGGACACAATTTATCAAACGTAAATACAGAAGGATACACACGCCAGCGTGTAGACCAGGTTGCACAGTCTGTAAAATCAGAGGGCGCAAGACTTAAACCTGACCTTGTTTCACTTGCAGGTATGGGCACAAAGATAGAAGGTGTTGCACAGCTCAGAAATGAGAGACTTGACAATGCGTACCGCCAGGAAAGCGCCAATGCAGGCTATTACAATCAGCAGGCAACTATGCTGTCAGACATTGAAAATATAGTAAACGAACTTGATGTGGGCGACGAGGGCAACGGCTACGGTTTAAGCTTTGCAATCAAGGATATGTATACAGCCCTGGAGGATTTTACATATAACGCAAGCTCGGAGGCAGACGCTAACGTATTTGCCAATTCCGTACTCAATGTGACTGAGACTCTCAACAGACTTTCCAAAAACCTTACAAAGTCGGCTGAACAGCACAAGGAAGACGTTCAGATAAACGTGGACGAAGTAAATGCAATGCTCAAAGACCTTGCAGAACTGAACAAGTCCATAAGACAGTCTATGAATACCAATAATTATTCCGACCAGTTCGGTCCTAATGAACTTAAAGACCAGAGAAATCTTATCCTCGATAAGCTTTCGGAATACGGCAGCCTGAGAGTTGAAGACCAGACTGACGGTACCATTACTGTTGAAATGAACGGTCATAAGTGCGTCTGGGATACAGAATATGATATGATAAATTATCAGGCAAACAACAACAATACCATTCAGCTCAACTGGAAAAACGACGGTGAAAATGCCGCCAAGGAAACCGGTGTTTTCAAGGCAGCCGTTGATATCATAAACGGAAGAGGTCTCGGTGCGACTTCTTCAACTGAATCCACTGCAAACGGTTTCCTCTACTATCAGGATAAGCTTGACGCTTTTGCGGCTCAGCTGACAAATGTACTCAACAATACCATTCCTGACAAGTTTGACGCAAACGGAAATGTTGTGTCCTATAAAAAGCTTGTGGGCGAGTCAGTCGAAACAGAGGACGGCTATGAAGTTTATCCGGATATGCTGACAACTGCTGAAAAGATTACTATAACTGATGATCTGACTTTTGATTCTTCATATCTTATCAGTGACGACAACAGCGTTGACAATACCTATCTCCTGGAACTTGTAAACAAGCTTTCAAAGGACGACCACGTATTTTCATCGGCAAGCGACCAGTTTACAGGAACATTCCAGGAATTTGTTGCTGACTATACAGGAACACTGGGAAGTGAGTTAAGCTATGCTGACGGACGCTATGAATCATCAATGAAGATGCTCAACGATATTCAGGACAGCAGAGACGAGATTTCCGGCGTCAGTGAGGGCGAAGAAACCGTTAACATGATGACTTACAACAGGGCGTATCAGGCAGCCGCAAGAATGATGACTATGATGGACAGCCTGCTTGATGTCCTTATAAACAGGACGGCAGTTTAATTGAGGGAGGTTTTTTAAAATGAGAGTTACTAATAATATGATGACAAGAAATTATCTGAATAACCTCAATAATAATTTGTCACTTCTCAATGAATCAGGTGAACGCTTGCAGACAGGACGTAACTTTACAAAAATGTCCCAGAATGTATCTGACGGTACAAGAGCGCTTAACGTAAGAACTCAGATGTACAAAAATGAACAGGTACAGGACAATGTAAAGAAAGCCGGCGAGAGTCTGAGCGTTGCTGAAACAAACATGATGTCCATTGAGGGAATACTTAATTCAGTACATGAGCAGACTGTCAGGGCGCTCAACGGTACAATGGAATCAGCCTCTGAAATATATGCAATCAACTTTGACTCCTTAAAGAATCAGCTTGTAGAATTTGCCAACTGCAAATACAACGATATGTATATACTTGGCGGTACAAATAATCAGACTCCTCCTTTTGATG
>CAMCMW010000336.1 GCA_945876155.1 uncultured Ruminococcus sp.
TTTCAGCGCTGATTGACAGCAAAAGGGTTTACGCCGGAAACGACAAGCTTATGGAGGAAATCGGCGTCAGCTGGCACCCTTGTCACCACACCGGAACAACAGTCCATGTTGCGGTAGACAGTACCTATGCCGGACACATTGTTATATCTGACGAGGTAAAGCCTGATTCAGCAGAGGCAGTCACAGCACTGAAAAATGCCGGCGTGAAAAAGACTGTAATGCTTACCGGTGACGCAAAGGCAGTAGGGGAGAGCACAGCCAGACAGCTTGGTCTTGACGAGATTTACACTGAGCTTTTGCCGGACGGCAAGGTTGAAATGGTTGAAAAGCTGCTTGAAGAAAAGTCCGACAAGGGCAGACTGGTCTTTGTGGGGGACGGTATCAACGACGCTCCGGTGCTTTCAAGGGCGGATATCGGAATAGCAATGGGAGCAGTCGGCTCGGACGCTGCGATTGAGGCGGCAGACGTGGTGCTTATGGACGACAAGCCCTCAAAAATTGCGCTGGCAATAGATATTTCAAGGAGAACTCTTTCAATCGTTCACCAGAATATCGTGTTTGCACTTGCGGTCAAACTTGCGGTTCTCCTGCTTGGTGCTTTAGGACTTGCCAATATGTGGGCGGCGGTTTTTGCGGACGTGGGCGTGTCAGTGATTGCTATAATCAATGCTATGAGGGCGCTGAAAACCGGAAAAAAAGCTTGACATAATTTCAAAAAGATTGTATAATAATAAAAACGGACACACCGATAGACGGTTGCTCCCAGTTAAGATTTGCTATATGAAATAGTCGTCCTAATGGCAGACAGGGCGGCTATTTCCTTTTATTGCCGTTTTGAAATATCTGTATGATATTGCAAACAACAAGTGCCAGAGTGAGAAAATCATTCCACGTCATTGGCATTCACTCCCTTCCGGGAGCAGGATTGACCGCCTACCGTATCGAGGTATGTCCGTAACAAGAATTATACAATAATTTGTCGGAAAAGTCAATGATTTTTGTTAATCTAAGAGAAAATCCGGGCTTTGTTGACAGAAAAAGAAATATGTGGTAAAATAAAGTTATATTTTTAAAAAGGAGGACTGTCGAATGAAAATAAGACAGAAAATTGCAAGCATAGCGACAGCAATGCTATGCACCGCAAGTATTTTTGCGGGGGGGGGTACAGCCTCTAATTGCTGAAGGTGCTGTGAATTACAGCGACAAAATGACTTCTGGGTTTCTGACTTACAAGTGTGCTGACATTGATGGTGACGCTGTATATGATTACATTGTCATTACGGATTGCAGCGAACTTGCTATATCAGTTGAAGTTCCGGCTGAAATTAATGGAATTCCAGTTACTCAGATAGGTGACAGTGCATTTGAAGACTGTAAAACTCTTAAGAGCGTTATACTCCCGGAAACAATTACTCAGCTTGGTAGATCCACTTTTAGTGATTGTTCTTCACTGACCAGTGTCAATATCCCGGAAAATATTACGGCTATACCATTTGCAATGTTTTTAGATTGCTCAAGTCTTGAGAATGTAACAATTCCTGAGAGCGTTGTTCAGATTGGCAACAAAGCTTTTGAGAACTGCTCTTCGCTTAGTCAGATAATAATTCCTGATGGAGTTACTGAGATTGGAAATAGTGCTTTTTATAACTGCACTTCATTAACTGAAATAGTTATTCCTGAGAGTATGACATCTCTTAGCTCCCACATATTCGACCATTGTGAAAATCTGACAGATGTATCACTTCCTGATACTCTTACATCAATGTCAAGTTATACTTTTGGATGGTGCAGCTCACTGAAAAATGTTGATATTCCGGAAAGTGTAAAAAAGATAGGCGCTCAGTCGTTTGTAAATTGTTCAAGTCTTGAATCCATTGTTATTCCTGATGGGGTAGAAGTAATTGAACATACAATGTTCTCTGGTTGTACTGCCTTAACAAGTGTTATTCTCCCTGATAGTGTAACAGAAATTGACGGAAACGCATTCTATAATTGCAATAATTTATCAGAAATAACTATTCCTGAGAAACTTGAAACCATTGGTGAATATGCTTTTATGTATTGTTATTCTTTGGATTCTTTAACACTTCCGGCTGGTTTAACAATGATAGGTGAATCGGCATTTGAAAAATGTATCAGTATGGAAGAGGTTAATATTTCAGGCGTTATTTCGGAAATCGCTGCGAATGCATTTCAGGGATGTAATAGCCTGAAAGCTATAAATGTATCTGAAGACAGTCCTTGCTACAGCAGTGAAGACGGAATCCTGTTCAATAAAGACAAAACAATGCTGATTTTATATCCTCAGTCAAAGGAAGATACAGAATACAATGTTCCTGAAACAGTTCAGATAATTCAGGATAATTCTTTTGAATATAACAGGTCTCTGGAAAAAGTTCTGATCCCTGGAAATGTTGAGAGAATAGGTGCAAAATCATTTTTTAGGTGTTCTACACTTAAAGAGATTACAATTGAAAATCCGGATTGCTTTATTTATAGCAAAAAAGACGGAGCAATTGGATTTATAGAGTATAAAACAGTATATACAATATGTAATCAGTATGATGGAATTGATGAAAATCTTCTCGCATTGGAAATTTATGAAAAATACGGTGTTCCGCATACAAAAGATGTAACGTTTACAGATGGAGACAGATATTTCAAAGGCGTTATTTATGGCTGTGAAAATTCAACAGCGCAGGAATATGCCGAGGAATGTGCTTATAATTTTGCTGTAATTGGTACAGAGTTTGTTGAAACAACAGCACCGGTCACAACAGCGGTCACAACTACTACAACAACCGTTGCCACAACTGTAACAACAAAAACAACAGAAACAGTTCCGGTAACTACTACAGTGCCGACTACTACAACAACAGTTCCAGTGACTACTACAGTGCCAGCTACTACAACGACAGTTCCGGTTACAACCACAGAACCAGTCACCACAACAGAACCAGAAGTTCCAGGCGACATCTCCGGCAACGGCAAAATTGACTTATACGATGCAATCGAGATATGCAAGAGTATAATGGGCATGAGAACCTTTACAGACGAAGAAAAGGCAATTGCCGATTTTGACGGCA
>CAMCMW010000337.1 GCA_945876155.1 uncultured Ruminococcus sp.
AACCTTGCCGCCGTCTGCAACGAGCTTGTTGATTGTAGGAAGAGCTGCCTGGATTCTGTTATCGTTTGTGATAACGCCGTCCTTGAGCGGAACATTGAAGTCAACTCTTACGAGAACCTTTTTACCCTTAACACTGATGTCATCAACTGTGACCTTGTTTAATCCTGCCATGTTATTCTAAACATCCTTTCATTAAATAACTTAAATTAAAGCTGTTGTTATTAATTTAACAACCATATATATTTTACACTATTTCCCGTAATTTTGCAAGTCTTTTTAAGGAAATACTTTAAAATATCTTTGTAATACAAAAAAATTATGATTTTTTTCTGCCTCTTACAATAAAACCTACAACATTATGACCGGCATTGCATGAAACAGTAGCGCCTATCTGTACGGTATATTCCGGTGGGTAGCCGAATTTTTCTGTCATTGCAGCTGCAAGAGCGTCTGTGAGAGTCGGGTCGCTGCCCTTTACCATGATGTACGGCGTCTGAGGAGTCATTGACTTTTCGGCGTCCGCAAGGAGCTTTGGCACTATATTTTTTTCGCCTCTGATTTTTTCCAGCACTGTCGAAACTCCGTTGGCGATTTTTATGACCGGTCTGAGTCCAAGCAGTTCACCTGCAAAAGCGGCAGCGGCGGTAATCCGACCGGATTTTTTAGCATACTTCAAAGTCATTGGAACAAAGTGAACCTCAGCACAGTCAAACCATTCCTTTAAGTATTCAATAATTTCCTCTGGTGGTTCACCCTTCTGTGCTTTAAGCGCCGCCTGCATTACCGGATAACCATATACAGCGGTATAATTTTTGGAATCAATGACATGAATGCGCATTTTAGGACCTTTAATGGACGCTGTTTCCTTTTTGAATTCCTCAGCTGCCGAAAGCGCATTGCTGTATGTTGCAGAACCAGTTGAAGAAATTGTAACGTAGATTACATCTGTCCAGCCCTCTTCGTGCAGTGACCTGAAAACTTCAAGTATCTCAAAAGCTGTCAGCTGTGATGTTGTCGGCATTTCCTTTGCGTTGTCCATCATGCGGTAGAACTGTTCGTTGGTAAAGTCTATTCTTTCACGATATGACACACCATCAACTATAACAGGAAAACACATTACTTTTATTCCCAGCTTTTTTTCCTGTTCTTTTGTAATATCTGAAGTTGAATCAGTAATAATTTTAATTTTCTGCATTATATCTCACCTTTCTGATTCCAGCTATATTGCGTAAGCTTTCCCTCTCTTGCCAGATCAGGAAAATCCCATTGTCTTAAAACTTCGTAAACAGCAATTGCAACTGAATTTGAGAGATTAAGACTTCGCAAATTATTTCTCATAGGTATTCTGACACAGCTTTGTTCATTTTCAAACAAAATTTTTTCGTCAATCCCCTTGTCTTCTCTCCCAAAAATTATATAGGAATTATCAGGATAGTTTACGTCGCTGTAAACCTTCCTGCCTTTTGTAGTAAAATAAAAATAATTTCCGCTGTTTCTTTCAAAAAAATCAGCAACATTGTCATAATAGCTGATATCAAGCTTATCCCAGTAATCAAGGCCGGCTCTTTTCAGATTTTTATCAGTAATCTCAAATCCAAACGGTCTTACCAGATGAAGTCTTGCGCCGGTTACAGCACAGGTTCTTGCAATATTACCGGTATTCTGGGGAATCTGCGGTTCAAAAAGAACTATATTTAAATTGCTCATAAACTCACCTTTTATTATTATAACAGAAAAAACAAATAATTTCAATAAAATTGTAAAAATTGGAGTGTGAATTTTATGTATTTTATTTAGTAGACCTGCTAATAATATTTCTGTAAATAAATTTTATTTTGGAGAACAGATATGGAAACTAAAGCTATAATTAAAGGCATGGCTGCCGGCGCAGTTGTCGGAACAGCCTGCTATATGATTTCAAGGTCTCCCGACCGTAAAAAGAAAAAGCTCAAAAGGAGCACCGGAAAAGCCGTAAAGGCGTTTGTTACAGCCGCCGACTGCTTTTCTTCAATGATTTAGGGTAACGTGAAAAGGCTGTACTTTTATATCCTTGGGATAATTACTGGTCTTGCAAACGGTCTTTTCGGTTCAGGCGGCGGAATTATCGCAGTGCCCATGCTGAAAAAGTCCGAAATGTCCACAAAGGAATCCCATGCGACCTCAATTGCCCTTACCCTCCCGTTAAGCATAGTAAGCTGCTTTTTCTACGTCAGAAACAGCGGCAACATACTGTCTGATTCCCTCCGGCTTATTCCCTTAGGGCTTGCCGGAGCGGTAACAGGCGGTTTTATAATGAAAAGGATTTCGCCGAAGTATCTTAAAAAAATATTCGGTCTGATACTTATAATTTCCGGAATAAGGTTGTTTATGAAATGAATATATGGCTCTCTACTGCTGCATTTTTTACCGGAATCTTTGCCTCTCTCGGCTTGGGAGGAGGCATGATTCTCATACTGTACATGACTATATTTGCCGGTTTTTCACAGCTTGACGCTCAGGGAATTAACCTGCTTTTCTTCATTCCCATTGCCGCTCTGTCTCTGATAATGCACACCAGAAACAAGCTGGTGAAGTGGAAAAAGGTTTTTCCGGCAATTGTCTGCGGTACTGTTACTGCGGTTATCGGGTGTCTGCTTGCAAAATACATCGGCAACGAATATCTCACAAAAATATTTGCGGTATTTGTTTTTATAACGGGTATCAAAGAACTGTTTACCAAAGCTGAAAATTAAAAGTCGGTTATCCCTTTTCCGTTATTTTTACGCCACCCCATATAGCTTTCAAGAATAATCGTAGCCGCAACTGCGTCCACAACTGCCTTGCGCTTTTTCCCTCTTGTATTTGTGGTGTTAAGGTAATTGTGTGCCGATACCGTGGTGCAGCGTTCGTCCCACAGTTCAACAGGAATACCAGTCTGTTCCTTTAACTTTTCAGCGAAGAGAGTGCATTTTTCAGCCCTCTCCCCTACTGTATTATTCATATTTTTCGGGTATCCCACAACGGCGATATCCGCTTTGTTTTCCGCTATTTTTTCAGCGGTTTTTTTTATGCACTCTTCAAAATCCTTTTCACTG
>CAMCMW010000338.1 GCA_945876155.1 uncultured Ruminococcus sp.
GCGGCTTGACGAGGTGTATATCACCGTAAACAAGAACGCTATTCCGAACGACCCTCAGAAGCCGTTTGTAACAAGCGGACTGAGAATCGGTACTCCGGCAGTTACAACAAGAGGTCTTAAAGAGGCTGAAATGGAGAAGATTGCTGAATATATTTATCTTGCGGCTAAGGACTTTGACAATAAGGCTGACTTTATCCGTGAGGGAGTAACAGAAATCTGTACAAAGTATCCGCTTTACGAATAATTGAAAAAATATAAGAGAGGACGCCTTTTTCAGGGCGTCTTTTCATTAAAGGAGCAAACCATGTCAACACCACTTGCTGACCTGATACGTCCGAAAACTCTCGATGAAGTTGTGGGGCAGAAACATCTGCTGGGCGAGGGCAGACCACTGAGAAGAATAATTGACAGCGGAAACATTCCGAATATGATTTTTTACGGTCCGTCCGGCACCGGAAAAACCACCGTTGCAAGAATTATTGCCGAAAATACCAATATGTCACTGCACAAGCTTAACGGTACCTCCGCATCTACGGCTGATATTAAGGAGGTTATTTCCGAAATAGGAACATTTTCCGGTGCAAACGGTATTCTGCTTTATCTGGACGAGATTCAGTACCTTAACAAAAAACAGCAGCAGAGTCTTCTTGAATATATAGAAAACGGCGATATCACACTTATCGCATCGACTACAGAAAACCCGTATTTTGCAGTGTTCAACGCTGTAATAAGCCGTTCTACGGTGTTTGAATTCAAGCCGCCGGAAACCTCCGAAGTTCAGAAAGCGGCAGAACGTGCTTTTAAACTGCTTGCGGAGAGAAACGGTTCAGTTTACGACATAGAGGACGGCGTTACAGAGCATATTGCAGTAAGCTGCGGGGGAGATGTGCGCAAAGCGGTAAATACAGTAGAACTGAGTGTTCTTGCAGGAGAGCTGACCGAAAACGGAGTAAAGGTCACCCTTGAAACGGTACAGCAGCTGGGACAGCGTTCAAATATGCGCTACGACAGGGACGGTGATCAGCATTACGATATTCTGTCGGCACTCCAGAAATCTATCAGAGGTTCGGACGAGAATGCGGCGCTCCATTACACCGCAAGACTGCTTGAGGCAGGTGACATTATTTCCTTGTCAAGGCGTCTGCTTGTTATAGCCTGTGAGGATATCGGTCTTGCGTACCCCAACGCAATAACCATTGTGAAATCCTGTGTTGACGCCGCAATGCAGCTGGGACTTCCGGAAGCGAGGATACCCCTTGCACAGGCTGTGGTACTGCTTGCAACTGCGCCCAAGTCGAACAGCGCCTACGAAGCGATAAATTCGGCTATGGCTGACGTGCAGAGCGGACTTGCAGTGGATTTCCCAAGATGTCTGCAAAACAAGCATTTTGACGGTGCGGACGCAAAGGTCAAGGGACAGTTTTACAAGTACCCCCACGATTACCCCAACCACTGGGTGGAACAGCAGTATATGCCCGACGCTCTCAGGGGTAAGGTTTATTATAAATACGGGGATAATAAGCAGGAGCAATCGGCGAAAATGTACTGGGATAAGGTGAAAGGTCGTGATGAAAAATGATGGATATGTCTGAAGAACATTCTGTAATATACGAAGATATGTATAATAATACAGATGATTATAATGTTATTGAAAAAGCATATACTCTTCTTGATGATATAGAAGAGTTCCAAAGCGGAATTATTGAATGGCGATATTCAGAATACTGCGTTGATGTTTTCCCGCTTCATGGGGATAAGCCTGAAAAGGTTATGAAAAAAATCATTTCAGAATACTATGATAAGTATGAGCATTGGCCGCCATTGTCTAAAAAAGATGAAATGGTGTTTTTTAATAATGAATTTTTCGGTGAAAAAGAACATGCTGAAAGCCTTGAAGATTATTTTATTAGTTGCTTTAATTCAAAAGGCGTAGAAGAAAATCAGACTTTTATGGAGTACATGGAACATCATGATGATCTGAAAAAGAATTATATGGACATAATTAAGTCTGATTCAGAAAAGCTCAGAAATATGCTCGGTGGAAAAAATATTGAATTCTTTCACATTCCAAAAGAATGCAAAGGATTTTATAATTATCTTCTTGAAAAAGTATATTTTATGATTTTTGATGCAAGTTTTGTTGTGTTTGATAATTATGTCCTGTTGATTATGTATGGGACAAGTGAGTAGAAAGTGTGATAGATATGATAAGAAAAATAATAAGTACTATTGGAATTATCGGCGTTATTGCTATGATAGTTGTGAGCGTTATCGACCACATGACATTTTTGGACGACAAGCCGTATTATATCGCTATGGGCGTGGGATTTGTCCTGTTTGTGCCTATGCTTGTGCGTGAACTGCTTTCGCTGAGGAAGAAAAAGAAGGAGTAATACTATAAATTATGAAAAGAAAATTTTTCAGCACATTATTTATAATACTCTCGCTGCTATTATTTGTTTCCTGCCAAAATAATCAATCATCTGATATCTGCGAAACTGAGATAATGACAGAGATTGATGAATCATCAGATACAGAATCAATTACGGCTGCTGAAAATACATCAGAAATTGTGAGTGTGAAAGTATCAGAAATTGATTTTACACAATTTAAAGATAAAATGAGCAGTAATGATTATAAATCACTTGAAACATATTTACCGGTTTTAAGTGGAAATACTGATATTATTTATCAGAATTCTGATAATGAGTGCAAAGAAATAAATATATATGAATTTGCCTCATATTTTAAAGATGATATGGAATTGACTCTGGATCGCTTTACCGTTTTAGATTTAGATAATGATGGCTCAGATGAACTGATTATGGGTTTAAGGAATAATATGGGGCAATATCTGATTCTGCACGAGGAAAATGGAGAGTATTTTGCTGTTGACAAGCCATATCGTGGATTTAAGTGGCTGCAAGTTAACGGTGCCTGTTTTTCTTCCGGCGGTGCTTCGTGTAGTCACTGTTATGAATTATTGTTTGAAAACGGGAAGTTTACTGAGCATGAATTAGGTCATGCCTGCAGCTTTAGTGATAATGAATATGAAATAAACGGAGAAT
>CAMCMW010000339.1 GCA_945876155.1 uncultured Ruminococcus sp.
ATTTGAGGGTGCTGCCGGAATGAAGAAGATGTCTGACATCATGACAAATCTCAGAAACAATGTTCCGGAGGAAATTGCCGGCTGTAAGATTATCGGTTTTGACGATTACCAGGCAAGCGTTTCAAAGAATATTGAAACTGGCGCTTAGACTGAAATTCTGCTTCCGAAGACAAACGTTCTTGCATTCAGACTTACAGACGGTGCAGGAGTTATAATCCGTCCGTCCGGTACTGAACCGAAAATCAAGGCGTACTACACAGCAACAGGTAATTCTGAGGAAAAAGCAGCTGCACTTGAATCAAAGCTTGACACAGAATTTACAAAGCTTATCGGCTGTTAAAAACTGGTTTTACAAAAAGGGAATCCTTTGAAAAATTCGGTCATAATTCCCGCAGACAGCGGGAGTTATGGCTTTTTTGTTTAGGGTGAAAGGAGCGGAAATGGAGATAGAAAATATTCTTCCCGGTGAAATAGAAAAGCGCAGTATGGAAATAATAGAAAGTGAGCTTGGTGACGTTTCGCATCTGTCTGAATCTGAAAAACTGGTGCTGAAACGTGTCATACACACAACCGCCGATTTTGACTACTGCCGTAATCTGAAATTTTCTGAAAACGCAGTCGAACTGGGAAAAGACGCTCTGAAAAACGGTGCAGTAATCGTGACTGATACAAACATGGCTCTTTCCGGTATCAGCAAACCGGCATTGGAAAAATTCGACTGTAAGCTTTACTGCTTTATGGGTGACAAGGACGTGGCTCAAAAGGCAAAGGAAAGCGGTGTCACAAGGGCGGTTATTTCCATGGAAAAGGCGGCTGATATGTTCGGCAGGGAAAATGTGATTTTTGCAGCAGGCAACGCTCCCACTGCCCTTATCCGTATCCATGAGCTTATTCGGGAAAACAGGATAAAGCCTTCACTGGTTATCGGTGCGCCTGTGGGATTTGTCAACGTGGAGCAGTCCAAAAAGCTTATCATGGGCGATGATGTGCCGTATATCGTGGCAGAGGGCAGAAAAGGCGGAAGTACTGTTGCGGCGGCAATCTGCAACGCATTGTTATACCAGCTTTATGACAGGGAAAAGGGGTGATGTGATGAGCGGAACATTGTACGGCGTAAGCGTCGGACCCGGCGACCCTGAGCTTATCACATTAAAGGCTGTGAGGATAATTAACGAGTGCGAAGTCATTGCAGTGCCGAGAACTAAAGGCGAAAACACCCTTGCACTTGAAATTGTAAAGAGCGTCTGCGATATTTCTCATAAAGAAATCGTGTATCTTGATTTTCTCATGTCGGCGGATAAACAGGTACTTCAGAAACGGCATAATGAAATTGCGGCAACGCTTATGCCGTACCTCGAAAGCGGAAAAAACATTGCTTTTCTCAATATCGGTGATGTTTCCGTTTACTCCACCTTTTCTTATATTGCGGCAATAATTAAGGAGAACGGTGGAGATATTTCAGTCTGTGCCGGAGTTACAAGCTTTTGTGCCGCCGCCGCAGAAATGGGAGAACCTCTTGTTCAGGGGAAAAATCCGCTTGTTGTAATGCCCTCGTCATGCGCTGACTTTGAAAAGTTGCTTGATACTGACTGCACTGCCGTTATCATGAAAAGCGGACGTGATTCCGGGGATATCAGGGAAAAACTTCGTGAAAAAGGCTTTGAGAATATTAATGCGGTCTGTGACTGCGGTCTGGATACGCAAAAAATCTACAGGGGAGCGGAAAATATACCGGACAAATGCGGTTATTTCACCCTGTTTACTGCTGTTAAGGAAAAATAATGTTTAAAAGATATATTTACCACGGAAAAGAAAAACTCCGGTGCGGTTACACCACAGGTTCCTGTGCTGCGGCAGCGGCAAAGGCGGCGGCAGAAATGCTGCTGACCGGAGATATTGTGTCCAGTGTCAGTATAATGACTCCCAAAGGGGTTGCCCTTGAACCTGACGTGTACAACTGCCGTATAGAAAAGGATTATGCTGTCTGTTCTGTTGTAAAGGACAGCGGTGACGACCCCGACATAACAAACGGTATCAGCGTATTTGCAAAGGCTGAAAAGATACCCTCCGGCGTTGAAATCTGCGGCGGCGAGGGGATAGGTACAGTTACCGCAAAGGGGCTGGACCAGCCTGTGGGGGCGGCGGCTTTAAACAGTGTTCCAAGAAAAATGATTAAAGAGGCAGTCAGTGAAATTGCCGAGGAAAATGACTATTACGGCGGCTTTAAAATTACTGTTTCAGTACCCGGCGGCGAAGAACTTGCACGTAAAACTTACAATCCGAGAATGGGTATTGAGGGCGGTATCTCCATAATCGGAACAAGCGGTATAGTCGAGCCTATGAGCAGTGCGGCGCTTGTGGAAACTATCCGCATGGAGGAACGTGTCAGAAGGGCGGAGGGACTGAAAAATCTCCTGCTTACCATAGGCAATTACAGTGATGATTTTCTGACGGAGAAAATGCCTCATATCCCAGACAAGGGAGTGAAATGCAGTAATTATATCGGCGAGGCAATTGACGCTGCCCTTGAGTACGGCTTTGAGAGTATTCTTATAGTCGGTCATATCGGAAAGCTTGTTAAGCTGGGGGCAGGTATCATGAATACCCACTCCGCACAGGCTGACGGACGCATGGACGTGCTTGTGACCTGTGGTGTGCTTGCCGGAGCAGACATAAAAATTTTGCAGAAGATTCCGGACTGTGTAACAGTTGATGCGGCTCTGGAAATACTGCAAAGCGCCGGAGTGCTTGAAAAAGTATCGGAAATACTCATGCAGAAAGCGGAGTATTACCTTAATGCTAAGGTGAAAAATTCTGTGAAAATCGGCGCTCTGATGTTTTCAAACAAATTTGGAATAATAGGTCAGACTTCCTGTGTGGAGGAACTTATACAACTGATAACGGAGGAATATAATGGTTAATTTTGTGGGTGCAGGGTGTGGTGCGCCGGACCTTATCACGGTAAGAGGAATGAAACTGCTTGAAAAGGCAGACCTGATCATATACGCTGGTTCTCTTGTGAATCCGGAACTGCTTGACTATGCTGGTGAAAACTGCGAAGTA
>CAMCMW010000340.1 GCA_945876155.1 uncultured Ruminococcus sp.
ATTTAATGTTTTAAGTAATTGTTTTTAATTTTGATTTGTAATTGTATATGTATTACCCGATTTTGTCATGGTGCTGTGAGCATTCAGACATTCAAATTCGCCGTTTCCATTGTCCTTGAATGTTGTGTTAGAGCCGTCGGGGAGAACTACCTGATAGTAACCCTGTGCAGGAATCACAATTTTGCTTACATCAATATTGAAATCCCAGCCAATACCGAATGAGCCTTCTTCATCGTTCATTGAGTTGTAGGTTCTTACAAAGTCTGACTTAACTCCCGGTGACGCAATGCTTAAATCTGTGAATGATTTTGTGTAATTTCCTGTTGCAATGTGTACGCCGTCGCCGATTTCCCAGCCCTTGCGGTAGAGAGTGTAATCGGGTTCATCGTAGGGTCTCCACCATGGTCTGAACCAGTAATTATCCGATGTAAATTCCTTAGTGAAAAGAATTCCGTATTCATAGTCAAAATTTAAACGGCGTTCTGTATTGTAACTGCCGTCCTCATTGTTAATATATGTATCCTTATTATCCCAGATAATAGTTTGCTTTCCACCGTCATATCCGAAAATAATTGACTGTGTTCCGGAGGAATAAATAGATTTCTTTCCTGAATCTTCGTTCACAGTCCACTCCGGTCCGAGAAACCAAATTTTACCCGCTGTCCATTTACCTTCCATGTCAGCTGATGTGACATATCTCCAATTGCCCCAAACCCACAATTCATCGGCAGGATTAGTCATCAAAAGCGTATCATAGCAATGTGCCTGACCTAAATGAAACTCTCCTCCGATGTATACTTTACCGCCGTTAAGTTTCATTAGCTGACCTGTGCTACCGTCCCATCCGTCAGGCGATGCGGTTCTGAAAACAAGATTATTCTGTATCAGTAGCTTACCGCCGTTAATGTCCAGAGTAGCTCCATTACCAGACCAGAACTGCGGCATATCAGTTGTGAAAGACATGCAATCTGCTACGCTTATAGTCTTACCATTAAGATCAAGATTGGTGTCATGAAGATTGAAGCTGTAGGGGAATACTCCGCTTTCCAAAACCTTCATGTTTCTCTTGAAAGCGTGATCCCAGTCAAGCTCGCCAGAATAAGCTTCTGTAAACCATTTAACTTCAGAAGGCTCGTTCGTGCCGTTGTTGTCCTTGTCCATGTATTCAATATAGTTTTCTGAACGGCCGCGTTTCTGAGCATCTGTGTTAATTTTATTGATTCCTTCACTGTAATCATCTGCATTGACATAAATATCGCCTGTCATTTCATGGTTGTATATGTAAACCCATTTATCAGACTGACGAACTCCGCTTAACTCACTCTTGAAATCAGCAAGTTCTTCCTCGCTTGCGCCCGAATCTTCTAAAAGCTTGTAATCATAATCATTAATTACGCCGTCGAGATTAATGTCAAGATCCTGAATATACTGTGGCAATTCGTATTCATCATCGCCCAGATTTTCATAAAAATCGCAGAATGCGTCAAGATCAGCCTGACTTATGATGTTATCTCCGTCAGCGTCCATGCTTGGATTGAAATCGTTGTCACCACGGGTTGCACCAAGGCAGCTTTGTACATATGCTGCGTCAGCAGAATTAATAACATCGTCACTCCACTGATTATCGTTATCTGCATTCCACTTTGTATCACCCGGAACGAGAGTTACTGTGTCCCACGAATCGCCCGAACCTATAGTATATGATCCTGTACCAAAATCTTTCAGGTAAAATGGCAAATAACCATCGCACTCAAATTTAACATGATACACGTCCGAGCCGCTTGCACTTACTGTGAAATTACCGCCACCAGAATCGGCAACTTTTTTTGATGCTACTTCCGCCCAGTCACCAGTAAAAATACTTACATAAATAGGAGTATTTTCGTTGCCCTCTGTTACCACATTTCCAGTTATAGTCAGATTATCCGCAAAATTTGCATTAGTGCTTATTTCGGATTCGTTCATCATCATGATTCCCGATTCCGGCGAGGCAAAATATTCTACTTCACCCAGTCCGTCAACAGCACTTTCAAAGTCCTGCGCAAGCTCGTCTGCATTTTCGGAAAGCTGCAGGGATTCCTTTATCCCGGCAATTGTTTCTGCATGAGCAATGCCCTGCGAACTGCCATCGCCGTAAATCATTACCTGACCTACGAACATTACAGCAAGTACACCGGACAAAAGCTTTCTTATTCTTTTATTCATGTATTCCTCCTGTGAAATTTTTCAACTCATAAAAAATGCAAGATTTTATATCTGTAATAAGGATACAAAGCCTTGCATTTTTAAAATTAATTAATGATTTTTTATACTTCCAATCAAAAGCATAAGTGATTCTGTAAACAGACCCAAAATAATTGTAACAGCTATCTGATACTTTGCAGTAATGAAACACAGGAAGATTACTGCAAGTTCTATTGCCAACACTATTTTGGTACGCCTTCTATACACACGCACTTCTACCTCATCCAATGGATTATTCTCAGTTTCTACTGGTGCCAGAATCCAGATTACTACACTTGAAACAACAAGCATTACAATGGAAACAGCGTAATGAATAGGAACCCACTTTATAATTGCAAGCAAAGCAGCAATCATAAAAGTTGAATTGATATAGCACTTTACAGGACTGTCTGCGTGATGTCCTCCTGCACTGATTCTGATTGGAATGTATGCTAAATTAAGTAAAATACATGGAATTATCATCTGAAATATTATGCCTAAAAGCAGTGTCGTCACAACATTCAGAACTAACATAACAGTCTGAAAGAATCCGTACACATATATTTCTGCATCTGTTTCGGAAATAATTCCTGCACTTATTAATTTCCCTGCGAATTTTTCGGATAACCGTTCCAGCATCAGAATTTACGCATCTTTTTTACTGCCTTAGGTGTCTTTGGCTGATAGTCCCACCAAGCACATGGAAGATTGGCAAGGAATGAAGATGTTTTCTTGGTTACTGAAGCTGCACCGGAAAGCATTTTCTTTGACATTTTATTATCCTTCATGATTATAATCTGCCTTTCTGCGAAAGGCACCAATCGGGTAATGAAAAGTGC
>CAMCMW010000341.1 GCA_945876155.1 uncultured Ruminococcus sp.
CAGGAAAAAATCATTGTCATTTCCTGTAAAACCCCCGACAAATTCACTGCTGAATGACCTGAAAGTTTCAAACGTAAATGGAACAAGAATATTTGACTCATTGTCTATAATGCTCATTTTTTTTACATCATTAAACTCCCTGCCCACTATGAATCTGTCCTCTGACAATATATAGATATCGTCCCAGTAAGGTTCAATAACAACACGTTCATTCTTGCCTGAAACACCTAAAAAACCGTTTTCATCTTCAAATATTGTATATTCATCAATATTTTTTTCCATCTGAGTAATAATATTTTTCGCAGAATTATTATTCTCAGCGTTCTTTTTATTTACGTCAATATAGACTTTTATAAGTACAGCTGACATAATAATCATAACAATCAGAAGGATAATAATAACCGCCTTAAAATATTTGTTAGACAGAACATCTTTTGATGAAACTGAAATATTACTGATTTTCTTCATGTTTTTTTATATTTTACTTTTGGTATTTTTATCAGTTTCACTGATTATGTAAATCGGACGGTTTTTGGTTTCCAGATATGTTTTGGACAAGTACTGTCCGAGAATACCGGTACAGAAAAGCTGAAGTCCGCCGACGAAGAATATCGCACACATAATCGTGGGAAATCCCTGAACGCTTTCACCGAAAATAAGAGTTTTTACAATGATAACTATTATCCATATAAAAGCTACAAGACAGCTCAGGATACCAAGAAGTGACGCAAGTGCAAGAGGTGCTGTGGAAAACGCAAAAATTCCCTCCAGTGAGTACATGAACAGTTTCCAGAACGACCATGCAGTTGTGCCTGCAGCACGTTCAACGTTTTCATATTCAATGTACTTGACATTAAAGCCAACCCAGCTGAAGATTCCCTTTGAAAATCTGTTGTATTCCTTCATTGACAGGATTGCGTCAACCATCTGTCTTGTCATAAACCGGAAATCCTGTGCACCGTCAACAATTTCAGTCTGAGAAATCTTGTTCATTATCTTGTAGAACTTCATAGCAAACCATGAGCGTATCTTTGACTCTCCCTTGCGGCTTACACGCCTTGTGGTGGCACAGTCATAGCCTTCCCGGGAAACATAGTTATACATATCCGGAATAAAAGCCGGAGGGTGCTGTAAATCTGCGTCCATAATAACTACATAGTCGCCCTTTGCATTTTCAAGACCGGCATACATACCTGCTTCCTTTCCGAAGTTTCTTGAAAATGAAATATAGCGTACACGCTTGTCCTTTTCAGACATTTCCCTGAGCATTTTCAGGGTGTTGTCCTTTGAACCATCGTTTATAAACAAAAGCTCAAACTCAATATCATCATGTTCAGCTTTCATCTGAGCCATGATTTTGTTCATCTCGTCATAATACAAGGGTAATACCTCTTGTTCATTATAACAAGGAACTATAACAGAAATCAGTTTCATAATCTAACTGCTCCTTCATACAACAATACAATAATATAATACAACAAAATTCACAAAAAAGCAAGTCTATTTTTGCTTTTATTCAAAAGCTGTGAAAAGGAAATAATTCATTTTTATATTTTAGTGCAAAATGTATAATTTTTAAAGGGCGGTTTATTATATTATATATATAATCGCTGTAAAGGAGAAATGATCACTTTTGATTATAAATCTGTCATGTCTGTTTACAAAAACATAATTATAAATATCCTGTTTCCGTTTTTATCGGGAACAGCTGTCTCCTTTGCATATTATTCAGATAAATCAGCTTTTTTAATATTTTTTGCGTTAGTACCATATCTGTATTCAATTATATGTAAATTCAATATATACAAATTATTTATATATTCATTTTCGTTATACTTTTGCTCACTTATATGGATATCAAATATAGTTTCAAGGGCAACAGATAATTTTATTTTACGCTTGCTCCTGTCATTTTTTCTTGTGTCAGCCGTTTCCTTGATACTTTCATTTCAGCTGAACATTCCGCTGCTGGTTTTCCGGTTTATTACACTGTCGCCAGTTAAAACAGCGGTGATTTTTCCCTTTATTTATATTCTGGGTGAGTGGATACAAGGTGTGTGTTCCCCCATTGCTTTTCCGTGGATAAGACTGGGAAATATAGCCTCGCCCTTTACTGCTTTTATACAATCTGCCTCAGTTTTTGGTACGCTGTTTATATCCCTGCTGATTTTGTTCATAAACGCTTTTATTGCATTATTCTTTTATTATTTTAATTCAGTAAAAAAATATATTTTTGCAGTTTCTGCCATTTTCTTGATATCGGCAGACCTGTTATTCGGATACGTCAGTTTAACCAGTACAGAAGAAACCAGAGGTGAAGAGTCATCAGTCATTATTGTACAGGGATATTTTCCAAAGGAAACCAAATTTACCTCTGAGCCGGAAGAAATACTTGACAAATATATTTCTTTACTATACTCTTCTGAAACTGATAAAGCTGATTTGATACTATTTCCTGAAACATCAATGCACTCTGATATATACACAATTGACGAATTAAAGAATAAGCTGTATAACCTATGCCGTGATTATAAAGCACTGCTCCTTTTCGGAAGTCAGTATAATCTTGATGAAAAGTATTATAATGCGTGTATGGCGCTTTTTCCGGACAACAGGATTGAGGCGGTGTATCTGAAAAGACAGCTTGTGCCCTTCGGGGAATATAGTCCCTTTAAATCTGATTACATGCGTTTTACTGCAACAGACTTTTCTGCCGGTGAAGAATGCAGTCTGATTAAATCTGACAAAGGTCTGCTCGGTTGTGCAATATGTTTTGAATCTGTTTTTCCCGGCTCGGTTGCTGAATGCGTAAAAGAGGGCGCAGAGGCTATAATAATACTGACAAATGATTCATGGCTTGGTGATACAATCCCCCTTTACCAGCACCATTCCCATTCAGTTATGAGAGCTGTGGAAAACAACAGATATGTTCTTACATCGACCAATACAGGTATATCCTCGGTTATAAATAATAAAGGTGAGATTATAACGCAAAGCCAGTTAAATACAGAATATGTTATAAGCGAAAAATTTTATATGAATAACAATATATCTTTTT
>CAMCMW010000342.1 GCA_945876155.1 uncultured Ruminococcus sp.
ATGGAGATGTGGTTATTTTTCCGTCATGTCTGATAATAATATTTGTGTGCTTAAAATTCGTTTTCAGACAGTTTTGCGGATTAATTTTCAAAAAGACTTGAACTTGAACAAAAGTTAAGGTATAATAATAAAAGCTGATAGTGAAAGGAGCAGGCATTGTGCCTGATGATTTATGAAAGACGGTTTTGTTAAAATTGCGTGTATTTCCCCCGAGCTCAAAGTCGCTGACTGTGTTTTTAACGGTCAGAAAATAACTGAAAGTATTAAAAATGCGGCTCAGAACAACGTTAAAATATGCTCATTTCCGGAGCTTGCCATAACAGGCTATACCTGTGGGGATTTGTTTTTACAGTCTGCACTGATAAATTCAGCATTAAAAACACTCAGTCAAATTGCTGAATCTGTAAAAGAACTGGAAATTATAGCTGTAATCGGTCTGCCTTTTGCTTTTATGAACAGTCTTTATAACTGTGCGGCTGTAATTTACAAAGGAAAAATCCTTGGAATTGTACCCAAAACCAATATTCCTAATTACAGCGAATTTTACGAAATGCGCCATTTTGCTGCCGGTATTGAAGCTGTTCAATATGTAAATATCAGCGGAGAAAGTGTACCGTTTGGTACAAAACAGATTTTTCAGTGTGAAGAACTTGCTGAACTGACTTTTGGTGTTGAGATATGCGAGGACTTATGGGTCGGAAGCTCCCCTTCACTTAAACTTGCTGAAAGCGGAGCAACAATTATATTTAATGTTTCCGCCAGCGATGAAACAATCGGCAAGGCTGATTACAGAAGAACTATTGTCAAAGCGCAGTCCGGAAGCCTTATTTGTGCATACGCATACTCTGACGCCGGAATAGGTGAATCCACCACTGACATGGTATTCAGCGGACACAATATTATTGCAGAAAACGGCACAATACTGAACGAATCAGAGCTTTTTAAGAACGGCATGATAACTGCTGATATCGACGTTCTTAAAATTTCCGGTGAACGTCGAAGGTCAAATACCTGCAAATATCAGGATAACGGCTTTAAAACTGTAAGCTTTTCAATGGATATTAGTGAAACTGTGCTGACACGCAATTTTCCAAAACTTCCTTTTGTTCCGTCTGCTAAATCAGCTCTTGACAGCAGATGTACAGAGATTCTGACAATGCAGTTAGTGGGACTTATGAGCAGATTAAAGCATATTGGCACTAAAAGTGCTGTTTTAGGACTCTCAGGGGGTCTGGATTCAACCCTTGCGCTTATTGTAACAGTAAGGGCATTCAGAATGCTGGGACTTGACGTAAAAGGCATAACCGCCGTTACAATGCCATGCTTCGGAACAACCGACAGAACCTATAACAATGCCTGCAAGCTGGCTGACGCATACGGAGTTACGCTGCGTGAGATAAACATAAAGCAAAGTGTAATGCAGCATTTTGAAGATATAGGTCATGATGAAAACAATCATGATGTGACCTATGAAAATTCTCAGGCCCGTGAGAGAACACAGATTCTCATGGACATTGCGAATCAGACAAACGGTATTGTTATTGGTACAGGTGACCTTTCAGAATTAGCGCTTGGCTGGGCGACCTACAACGGCGACCATATGTCAATGTATGCAGTTAATGCGTCCATTCCAAAAACACTTGTAAGGCATCTTGTGGGATTTGAAGCAGCAGTATCTGACGAAAGCCTGAAAACTATTCTCATGGACATACTTGACACACCTGTAAGTCCGGAGCTTTTGCCGCCTTCAGAGGACGGAAAAATCTCTCAGAAAACTGAAGACCTGGTTGGACCTTATGAACTGCATGACTTTTTCCTTTATTATATGGTTCGATTCGGTTTCTCCCCTTCCAAGATTCTCCGTATTGCAAAGCTTGCCTTTGAGGGTGTATACGACACAGAAACTATTCTCAGATGGGAAAAGACTTTTTATAAAAGATTTTTTGCACAGCAGTTTAAACGCTCATGTCTGCCTGACGGTCCTAAGGTGGGAAGTGTTACCCTTTCACCAAGAGGCGATTTCAGAATGCCAAGTGATGCCTGTGCTAAAATATGGCTCGATGAGCTTGAAAATATATCGGAGGTAAAATAATGAACTACAAAGAAAGCTTTATTAAATTTATGGTTGACAGCGGTGTGCTGACATTCGGTGACTTCACTCTCAAAAGTGGCAGAAAAGCGCCTTATTTCGTAAATACCGGCAACTACAATACCGGCGCTCAGCTTGCAAAACTGGGTGAATATTATGCCCAGTGCATAAAGGAAAACAATGTTGACGCCGACACACTTTTCGGTCCTGCCTACAAGGGAATCCCTCTTGCAGCAGCCTGCAGTATTGCCCTTTCAAATAAATACGGTATAGATGTAAACTATGCTTTCGACAGAAAAGAGGCTAAAGACCACGGCGAAGGCGGAGTTATCGTAGGCAAAAAAATGCAGGACGGTGAAAAGATAGCTATTATTGAAGACGTTATCACCGCCGGAACAGCTATCCGTTCAGTACTTCCGCTTTTAAAGGAACAGGCTGATGTTGACATTACTGCCCTCATTATTTCCGTTGACAGAATGGAAAAGGGCAAGGGCGAACTTTCTGCCGTTCAGGAAGTAAAGCGTGATTTCGGAATCAATGTTTATTCAATTGTTACAATTGAGGATATTATTGAAGCAATTAAAAATGACGTTATTCCGGGTAAGGAATATCTTGACAAAATGCTTGCGTACAGAGCAGAATACGGAGTTTAACCCTTGACATTTACATATTTTTATGATATGATACTTTAAAAGCGGTGACGGGAATAGTAGCTTTTAATACGGCTTTCAGAGAGTCTTTGTGTGGTGCGAAAAGACAGTCGGTTATCTGTGAATACGCCCCTGAGCTTATTTTCTGAAATTACAGTAGGAATTTACGGGTACGCCCGTTACAGCGTTCAAAGGTCAGATAAACTTTTATCTGATAAACTGAGGTGGTACCACGGTGTTAATTATCGTCCTCTGAGAGTAATTTTCTCTCAGGGGATTTTTTAATTACTATAATAACGGAGGAAATTTAAATGACAT
>CAMCMW010000343.1 GCA_945876155.1 uncultured Ruminococcus sp.
TGCCGTATGCTTGCAAACGGAGTTAAAGCAGTGAATATTCCTGAAATTCTCGTCGATTACCGGACAACCCCAGATAATTATAACCGCCGCCGCAACTGGAAAAATACCAAAAGTTTCTTAAAAGTCAGATGGGGCAATTACAAAAACGGTTATTGCAGTTTTCTGGATTTTCTCATTCCCGGCATTATGCAGATTTTTATGTTTCTGATGCCGGTTAAATTCACTGAAACAATTTATCGTTACATACTCAGAAAATAAACAAAAACTTCGGCTTAAACACCGAAGTTTTCATATCATTAAACTACCAAATCAAAACTTATAAAAACATACTTCATGCTGGATTCATGACCCACCTTTCAATTTCAACTGCATCATACAAATCAACATTTGTATCCAGATTACAGTCTTCAATACGGTGAATTATTCCAGTAAAATGCTTCCTTTATTAATGTTCCATGTAAATTTATAATGTGAATGCTCCATACCATTTTTCTGATAAAACCTGTGTGCATCTGCTCTTTTACGATTGCTTGTCACCTCAAAAATAACGCAGTTCTGTTTAACAGCATATTCAAAAGCGGCATTAAATAATGAGCCACCAATTCCCTCGGAACGATAACCGTTCTTAATAATCAGTTCCATTATTTCTGCTGTTTTGCCGCAATGGTGCAGCTGATTTTCAAGTCGCAAATGCAGCAGTCCCATAATCTCTGAATTATTCTCATAAAGGAAAATACAGTGATGACTGCTGTTTAAAATCTCATCAAATATTTGTCTGAATTCACTTTCCGGAAATTCACATTCTTCAAGCTCAGAAATCAGCTGATACACTATATAAACATCTTCCGGTACTGCTTTTCTTATCACTGAAAGCACCTGCCATTAACCAAAGATTTTTTCTGCACTGCTCTGCTCAGCAACAAAGTCACCCAGGTCCACATCAACCGGCTCAAACTCACCGTGAAGATCACTTCCTCCGGTCATGAAAAGGGAATACTTTTCAGAGTACTGTCTGATAATCTCCCTGTCTTTTGGCGAATGAGAATGGTGATTCAGTTCAAGACCGTCCAAACCGTTTTTCGCAAGCTCCGGTATCAGACTGAAATTCTGCTGCTGACCACTGTGTGCCAGAACAGCAAGTCCCCCCGAATCCTTTATGGCTCTAAGCGCCTGCAGCGGAGAAATATACCGTATATCAAAAGCGCAGATACCACCGTTTTTAAAGGTGCTGTAATAGAACTCCCCGAACATTTCGTCAGCTTTTCCACGCCTTACAAGATTCTCCATAATATGCTGCTTGTATATGTACTTGCCGTCTGCTTTTCTCAGCTCTTTTATATCAATTTCATAGCCGTGCTGATTGAGAATTTCTATCTGTTTAAGAGAATTTTCATGACGTGCCTCCAGAGTCGGACGCACAGTTTTTTCAATCGAATCAACATCTTTGATGTTATACCCCAGAATATGTACACGGAAATTCTTCTCATAATCAAAGGCTGAAATTTCTATTCCGGCAGTAACTTTTATTGCGCAATGCTCCGGCAGCTGGTTTAAGTGAGAAAGAGTGTCGTGGTCGGTTATCGCTATTGCGTCAAGACCGTTTTCTTCGGCACGGCTGATAAGTTCAGGTATTGTAAAACTGCCGTCCGATACTGTGGAGTGTATGTGCATATCAGCTTTAATCATTCAAATGTTCCCTCCGAAATATTAAATACGCTGTCGCAGAGTCCGTCCATAAACTTTAAATCGTGGAAAATCCCTATCATACTTGTGTTTTCATTTTTCAGACTTAAAATCATATCACGCACCAGAAGTTTAGACTGGTCGTCAAGAGAGGCGGTAGGCTCATCAAGCAACATAAGCCGGGGACGTTTCACCATAGTGTGTGCAAGATTAAGTCTCAGTCGTTCTCCGCCGGAAAAAGTGTTGGGGTAAATGTCCCACAGACTTTCGGGCAGACGGAAATAATCAAGCATTTCCTCAGCCTTTTCCTTTGCCTCTTGAGCGCTGTGACCAGTTTCTGTCAGCGCATTCATAACGTGTTCCTTTGCAGTGGTTCTCGGCATGACATTCAGAAACTGGGAAACATATCCTATCTCATGATTGCGCAGATACAGTATTTCACGTTCTGTCGCAGCAGTCAGGCTTATCTCTCCGAATGCCTTACTGTTGTAGATTATCTCACCCTCAGTCGGGATATATGTACGGTGAATACACTTTAATATGGTGGATTTTCCTGCGCCGGAGCGTCCTACTATACCAAGGAATTTTCCTTCTTCAAGGGTAAAGCTTATGTTCCGGCAGGAATGTATCTCACGGTTTACATTATGCAGGAAAAAATTCTTTGTAAGACCGTTTATTTTCAGAATGCTCATACCGTTTCCCTCCTGTATTTTACCTTTGACACAAGCTTTCCGTCAACCATAACATGAGTAACAGCAGGGTAACCGTCCACAATATCCGCAATAACAATATCGGCTTTTTTACCCTTTTCAATGGAGCCGTAGTCTTTGTCGATTTTCATTGCCTTTGCCGGATTCAGAGTTACCTTCTTCACCATTTCCGGCAGTGACTGTTCATACTTATCACGCATAATAAACAGACTTTGCAGAATTGCCTGGGGAAAATAATCGGAGCATAAAATGTCCGCACAGCCATGAACAACCGCATCAGCTGCCGACATATTTCCGGAATGAGAACCGCCCAGCAGAATATTGGGAGCGCCTGCAACAGTGTAAAAACCCATATCGTGGGCAGCTTTTGCAGTGTTCTCAGTGATAGGAAATTCACTTATATCCACGCCGAGTTTCTGATTCACTTTCAGCTTTTCCACAGTATCGTCATCATGGGACGCAACAGTAATATTCTTCTCATGCGCCATATCAGCAAGCTCTTTTAACTGCTCAAAGGAAAGCATATCCTTATCCTTGTGGTACTCCAGAACCTCATCAAAGGTCATGCCCTCGTTTTCCATGCCATGATACTTGTCAACAGTATCATGGTAGACTTCAAGACTTCGGTACTGTCCCTGACCGGG
>CAMCMW010000344.1 GCA_945876155.1 uncultured Ruminococcus sp.
ACCTTGTTAATCAGAGCAAGGAAAAACAGCGTATCCGTGATAACAAAACCATTGTTGGTGCATATTCGGGAGTGACTATTTATGACAGTCAGCTGCGTAACGATGATTTCTGGGGTGAGGACGAACTTCCCAGTAACAATATCGTTATCCGAAATCTTAATCTCACTGCAAGAACTCTTAACAGTACAGGTTCAGGAGTAATTCTTCTGCAGTTTTACGGTGTACGCAATCTCTGGGTTGACCACAACAGTTTCAGTGCCACTTTTGACCAGAACAGAGATGTTGAAGTAGGAAAATTCATCTGGATAAATACACCAGCAGAAAACTGGTCTGACGGCAAGTATAACACCTACAATCCTGACTATATCACCGTTTCCTATAATACACTGAAAAACCGCTACTGGACATTTGCATTTGGTTCTCAGAACAAAGATACTTCCAGACTGCATACCTCTGTCATGTTCAACAAGTTTGAGCAGTGTTCAAGAAGATGTCCGCAATATTCAAACGGATTTGACCACAATTACAATAACTATCACACGGTTACCGGAGACAGCAACCCTAATAAATC
Source organism: uncultured Ruminococcus sp. (assembly GCA_945876155.1). GTDB lineage: Bacteria > Bacillota > Clostridia > Oscillospirales > Ruminococcaceae > Porcipelethomonas. The sequence goes on from CAMCMW010000344.1 coordinate 572, forward strand.
TTCACAGGTAATCGGCGGTGAAGGCTCAAGGGTTGTCAATGAAAACTGTCGATTCGAGGGATATACAGGCAATGAGCTTGACCCGGACAGAAACTCCGCAATTTCATTTACAGAAAGCGGTTCTTATACTGCTGATTCTCCTACTGGTTCTGTTTCAGCTGTAAGTTTCAGTAATCTTAATACCTCCCCTTTCACTCCAGCAAATTGCTATGGATATGCACTTGTTGAGGCATATAATACAAACAGCACCGACATCAAAGCTTTTTGCAATACTTATTCCGGTTGCTTTAATTCTGCTGACAAATTAAAATATATCACTGACAGTGATATGAGCAGCTGGGTAAAAACACAGTATAACTGTCCTTTCAGAAGTATTGAAGTCGGCAGCGAGCCAATAGAAACATTAAAAGATGCCGTTGAAATGAATACAGATAACGTCTATACAATTTCTAATGTGGGAAGCGGTCTGTATTTTGACGGTTCTGTTCAGAAAAGTGAAGAAACAGAATTTATACTTGAAGAGGCTGCGGACGGCTACTACAGAATTTACACGGAAGATAAATCCAGCTGCCTTTCTGTTAAAGACGGTATGACCGGCAACGGCACTTCCCTCAGACTTGGTGCATTCACAGATTCCGAGTCCGAACTTTTCAAATTTGTACGCAATAATGACGGCTCACTTACAATTGTCACAAAGGTAACAGGCGACGCCTCCTGTCTTGGAGTTGCGGCTGGCTCGAAAGAGAACAATGCTTTGGTAATTCAATGGGAGTGTGATGGTACAGATTCCCAGAAATGGACGGTTGCTGCTGAGGGCAGACTTTTTAAACATCTGATTGTTAATGATTATGAAAATGCAAAAAACTGGAGTATCAACAGCAAGCTTGAATCCGGCGATTTACTGTATAACGACAGAACCGGTGAAAAGGAAGTAACCTATTCCGAAATCCCTGATGTTCTAATCGGTGCTGAAGCAATCACACCAGCCTGTGACTCGAAGAATTTCACCTCAGATCTGGCATACTTTACAGCTGGTGCAGATATGACGGTATACACAGCAATTGATGACAGAATTGAAACAATTCCGGCATGGCTCAATGAGTGGACTAATACCGGCATCTCATTTGTGAACAGCAAGAACACAGGCTTTACCCTTTACAGCCTTGATGTAATGTCAGGAGATGTTGTCACACTCGGCACAAACGGTCAGTCAGCCGGATGCGTAAATTATACGGTATTTGCTGTTGAATCAACGGATAAAACAATCAGCGGCGACGTGAATGCAGACGGAGTGTCTGATATCGCTGACATTGTTATGATGCAGAACTGGTTACTTGGTTCTGGTGAGCTTACGGACTGGCAGGCTGGTGATATCTGTGAGGACGGAATTATAAATGTTTTCGATTTGTGCCTTATGAAACGTATACTTCTGAATTAATTATCCGGCTAAGCCTTGCCGGAAGTGATTTTTCATGTTGTAACTTATACAGCCGATTATTTTTTGATGCGTGTGACAAAAACTGGAGTGGCGTTTATGAAAGAATCAGGTTATGGAGAAAAACTAAGGAAAAGACTTAAAGAGCTTTGCATTACACAGGCTGAACTTGCAAAGGAAATTGGTGTAAGTCAGAAAACGATAAGTACATATCTGGAGTGTGAAGATACTCAGCTTAAAAACATACAGACACAGTATAAAATTGAAACGGCTCTGGAAAAGCTTTCCGATTTCTATGGCTATCATCACATGGACCGTGAACAATTCGGCGATTTGCTCGATTCACTGCTCAGGGAATTTATTATATCACAGAACAAACTTGCGAAAGCAATAGGAAAACACCAAAAGGACATAAGCGGATATATCAATAAAACACTTCCTACAAGTGTCCGGGAACAATATGAGATTCTGGAAATTTTCTATCAAATGTGTAATTTTGAGTACGGCATGAGTTCTGAACATTTTGATACGGCAATGAAATTGATGAACCTGATTCACAATGAAAAGTATGAAGAAATGCTTGACATATTTGAATCGGAAGATTCAGATGTTGATGAGGAATGTAATACTTTTTCAGAAAATTGTGAAATGTATATACTTAAATTACCTGTAAAACTGCAGTATTTTATCTATGAGAACTTTGCAGCTTATTTTGAAGAAACAATGTTTCATGTGGGTATTTGTTCTGATATTTCCTTTACATACAATCAACGTCTTAAATGGCTGAAACGCTTTCGTCAAATGAACAGTGATCAGCAGCAGAAGTTTGTCAGTAAGCTGGAACAATCTGCTGTTATCAGCTATCCGGAAGGCAGTATAGAGGAAATATACTTTGATTGTATTACTACTATGCGAAAAATCATAACAAGCAATATTCCTTGTACTGACCATGATAAGCTAAGAAAAAATGAAATACCGAGAAGTAAAAAAGCACAGAGCTGGTTCAGAGATGAACTTGAAAGAGTGACCT
>CAMCMW010000345.1 GCA_945876155.1 uncultured Ruminococcus sp.
TCAATACCAATATTGACGATTTTTTAATTTATATACCTCTCACGCTTTTTTTCTCTCTTATTTTCTCGTTTTCTCTCGATTTCTTGTGAATCATTTTGGTTTTATAAAAAAGGACAGTCAGTGAAACTGTCCTCAATTTGTTGAAAAAATAAACATAACGGTTGACCAATGGTTGCCCCTACAAACAATTCCATATTTTACACATCGTAGGGATGAGCATTGCTCAACCGAATACCCGGAAATGAACTTTTCAGACGGTATGCAGTAGTTGTTAGCAAGCTGCTGCCTTAGTCTTATCTATATCCATATTTGTCACCATAATCTCTGTTCCAATTGTCATTATCCTTATAATATTCATAGGCATCTTCGTAATATTGTGGTGAATACTTATAATCATCTCCACCACCGTCGCTGTCATATTCCGTATCATCCAACGCAAAGAGCCATACCATTTCTAAAATCAAACCTAATGCAGCCGCAACACCAAAAACTAACAATAACCGTTTTGTCATTTTAGCACTAATATTAATACAGCAAGTTAATATAAAACCAATAATTCCACCAATTAACAATATCATAGCTAATTTCATTACCCAAAACATTTTTCATTCCTCCAATATTCATAAATCGCATATAATTGTTTACACTATAATTATAATCCACTTAGATTGACTTGTTGATACTAATACAACACACTCCTTTCTGAATTTGATAATCACATCTGACTGATTATATTTATATTATAACCTAATAAAATTACTTTGTCAAGAAAAAATAATCATATATGATAAAATTTCACAAGAAAGGAGTGTCATATATGGCTTTTTATCAGAGGATAAGAGATTTGAGGGAGGATTCGGACAAAACCCAGACGGACTTAGCCGAGTATCTGGGGACGACAGCGCAGTACTACGGAAAATACGAAAAAGGGGAGAGGGAACTGCCGTTTTCAAGAGCGATACAGCTTGCGGACTATTACAATGTAAGTCTTGACTATCTTGCCGGACGAAAAAACTACAATGGCAATCTGACTGACGAGGAGGAAGAACTGATATGCTTGTGGCGTTCACTTTCTGAGCGCAGCAGGGGAAAGGTGGAATATCTCATGTCAGAACTTGTCCGGGAGGAGTCAAAAAAAGCCGGCGCATAATTCAGATAATCAGCAGGACCTGAAAAATCCTGTACTGATACGGTTGACTTTACAGCGGCTTTTATATATAATAGATATATGGCGATACCGCACAAAACTGCCGGACGGTTTTTGTGCGGTATTAACTATAGTGTTTGAAAGGATGAATTTAAATGATAATACTGATTCTGAGGTGGTTTGCGGTTATTGTTGCTGCATTTTTAGTCGGAAAACTTGTTTCAAAGCTAAGACTGCCGTCGATACTGGGCTGGCTGATAACAGGAATGTTTCTCGGACCTCACGCTTTGAATTTACTGCCGGAAAAACTTCTGAATATGAGCTGGTATGGTACTGTTATTCACGTTCTCGAATGTGCAATAGGTCTTATGATAGGGACAGAACTTGTCTGGAAACGCATGAAGAAGTACGGCAAATCTCTTATCGTTACAACGCTTACACAGTCCCTGGGAACATTTGTAGTTGTGTCGGCTGTTTTTGCGATTGCCTTTGTAATATCAGATATTCCGATATACCTTGCTTTTGTTTTCGGCGGTATTGCGCTGGCGACTGCCCCGGCTCCGGCGCTGTCAATTGTAAGAGAGTTTAAGACCAGCGGTCCGGTTACAAGGACGCTTATTCCTATGGCGGCTTTGGACGATATGGTGGGAGTAGCTGTATTCTTTACTACAATTGCCGTTGTTGCACGAAAGGTTTCAGGGGGAGGAATGCCTGTTTATATGATTCCGGTAATGATACTTCTTCCGCTGGCTATCGGAGCTGTGGTTGGATTCCCGACAGGGTATCTTCTCAGAAAAACCAACAGCAAAAAATCAGAACTGATAATACTCTGCACAATGATAATTGTAACTTCAGTACTGGGATTTATATGCAACACATATCTTATGCCGTCGCCGGTTCTGAATTTCATGCTTATGGGCATGGCGTTTTCGGCGGTTTTTTCAAATATTGTATCAGAAGAAAAGCTTTCTCAGATAACTTCCGATTTCAATCCGATACTTGGTGTTGCCATGATAATAGTTATACTGAATCTTGGCGCACCGCTGGATTATCATGCGGTGCTGGGTGCAGGACTGTTTACAGTTATTTACATTTTGTCAAGAGCAGCCGGAAAATACTTCGGCGCACGGACAGGTGCAAAAATTACCGGTATGCCGGAAACGGTTCAGAAATATCTGGGATTTACACTGCTGCCTCATTCAGGGGTATCCCTTGTGTTTACCGGAATAGCAGTATCGGTTCTGTCCGGAGCTGCGCCTGAATGCACGAAAATTATTCAGGGAACAATTGCAGCGGCGGCAGTTATCAATGAAATAATTGCGGTTATTGCGGCGAAAAAAGGATTCGAGTGGGCAGGGGAATTCTCCTGTGAAAATAAAACTTAATGTACTGGTGAGAAAATGAAAGACAGAACAATTTATAAAAGAGCGTTAATGCTTGCCGTGCCTATGATGATACAAAACGGTATTACAAACATGGTAAGCCTTATAGACAACGTAATGGTGGGCAGTCTTGGGACTGAGGCTATGACTGCGGTTTCAATCGTGGGACAGCTGATTTTTGTGTTTAACCTTGCGATTTTCGGCGGACTGTCCGGTCCGGGAATCTATGGCGCACAGTATTTCGGACAGAACAATAGAGAGGGTTTCAGAAACACATTCCGCATGAAACACTGGATATGCGGTCTTGCACTTTTAGCCGGACTGGGTATTTTCATATTCGGCGGTGAAACCCTTATCGGAATGTACCTCCACGGCGAAAGCAATACGGTTGACCCGGAACTTACAATGCACTATGCAAAGCAGTACCTTGCAATCATGCTTGTGGGACTGCCGCCCTTTGTTATCACGCAGGTATATGCAAGCAGTCTGCGTGA
>CAMCMW010000346.1 GCA_945876155.1 uncultured Ruminococcus sp.
TGCCAGCAGACATTATTCCTCGGACAAGGTTAAGCAGATGATAAAAAGACAGCAGGAAAAGTACGGCTGGGAATTCGTTTTCCTTGGAGCAAATATTGATTCTGTGGAAACGGCTGAAAGCATAGGAATTGCACCCGGAGCTGCTGTTGATTGTTTCAGTGATTCTGCCGGCTGTGCTGTTCAGTACGCTGCAATGAGCAACGCTGTATCAAGTGTAAGAATGGGAAAAAGGCTGTCTGAATCCACTGAATGGAGAAAGAATGCTGATGCAGATAACCGGAGGCGAAAAAGATAATCTGAAAATACTTTTTGATATTTTTCTGGAATATTGGAATAATAAATGCAGAATTCAGCTTTTCAGGATTACTCTGTACTAAAGCATTACAAACCCACCTGTAATGACAAAAAGAACAAGATAAGCAAATGCAGATACAATAATTATTGCAAAAATAGTCGAAATGTGATATAATACAAGAAAAATTTCTTAATACAGGGGTACAATATGATTTTTAAAAAAACAGCTGCTGTAGCCACGGCAATTATATTATGTATGTCATTTATAAATGTGCAGGCTTTTTCTGAAACATCTCAGTCGGCGTTACTTGACGTTTCAGAATTTACCATTATGGACGAAAACATTGTTCATCTTGGTTCATCATTTCTGAATGATGTTTCTGTACTCTTTGACCAGCAGGATAAGGTGCCGGAATCCCCGGAAAATACTGAGGTTGGCAAGGAAACATTTGACGCAACAAACAAAAGTACAAACTGGAAACCTAATCAGCAGGCAGAATATGGTGACGATTCCTTTTATATAGATCTGAAAGCAAATTATGTTATAACCGGTATCTGCTATCTGGATACAAATGGTATCAACGACTGGAAAGTTGAAAGCGGAGAGCCGTTTGACTGGAGTGAGATTCTGTCTTTTTCTACGGACAGCTATATGTCATGGCAGGGGAGAACCATTTCCGACTGTGAACCAACACGGTATCTTAGATTTTCAACAGTCAGCGGCGACAGTGGTGTCAGCGAGCTTGCAATATACGGATACAAGGTATCAGAATTAACAGATGAACAGCGTCTTAAAACAGCACCAAAGACTTCGGTCACTCCCAGAACAGACCTTACTACCGGCGGCAGAGTCGGATTCAACGCCTTTATCGACGACCCGATAACTTCAATTTGTGCGGCAGGAAATGTCCGTGAGTACCACAATCTTAACTGGCTTATTGATACTGACGGCAAAATCAAGTTTACGCAGGGAACATGGGGAGATATGGACAGCTATTACACTGCCATGAAAGCACAGAATATAAACATTATCCCATGTTTCCAGGGAGGAAGCAGTTATATTTACGGAAGCTCTGACTTTCCGGAAATTGCCGTTCCGAAAGGTGCTGATACTCTTGACCCGTCAAGTTATACCCTGCACGCACAGGCAATGTATCAGGTTGCGGCACGATACGGAAGTAACACCAACGTTGATACTGATACATTAAATGTTGCTGATTCAAAAGAACCTGTTTCTGGAATGGGTCTGCTGTCTGCTCTGGAAAACTGCAATGAGCCAAATAAAAGCTGGAGCGGCAAAGCAAATTATTATACTCCATACGAGCTTGCCGCAATGTGTTCGGCAGACTATGACGGTCACGAGGGAACGATTCCAGATGCAGGTGTAAAAAATGCCGATCCGAATTTTAAGCTTGCAATGGGAGGACTGGTCGGAACATCAACAATGCTTGACTATTTGTCAGAAATGAAACTGTGGTTTGATTATAACCGTTCCGACGGAAAATTTGCTGTGGATATCATCAACGTTCATATCGGACCGGACAGCTTTAATCCCGAAAGCAGCAGTTTTGCTGAAAAAATTCAGTCACTTCAGAAGTGGATAAATGAAAATGCTCCTGGAACAGAACTTTGGATATCCGAGTATGAAATTCCCATGAGTGATTGTGTGACCGAGGGTGTGGACAATCATGAAAATGAAGCTTATCAGCTGAAATATGCACAGCGTGTGACAAGAACAAATCTGATTGCTCTGAAAAACGGTGTGGACAGAATCACCAAATTTCAGCTCCGTGACGAGGCGGGCGGTGCTTACGCAGATTCCGGTCTTGTTACGCAGAAGGGTGAATGGAACAAGAAAACAGCATGGTATCATATTTCCTGCATGACATCAGTTCTGGAAAATGCGGATTTCTATGCTGATTTATCAGATAATGAGGTTTCTGTTTATCGTTTCAAAGACCGTAAAACAGGGGAGTTTATTGACTGTGTGTGGTCACCGACAAATGAGGATAAAGTGATAAAGGATTATTCAATGTATGTAGAAAACGCTGATTTTGTTTATCTGACAGAACCGTCACAATATGCCGAGGGAACAACAAAAAGTCTGAAAATTACTGACGGCAAAATTAATATTGATGTGACAGAAACACCGATTTACATTACATATTCTGATTCTGAAAAAACAATAATCAACGGCAAAGGCTATTATATTCACCCCTCAGCAATATGCTTGTCAGAAAATCGTGAAACAGAGATTTGCGATTTATCTGCCGCACCGTCAGATGCAGTACTCAATCAGTTTTACCGTATGTTTGACGAGCCGGAAACAATGCCGGAATTTATTTATAGTGATACCTCATCACTTTCTGCACCTGCTACAAATGTCACTCAGTCGAATATTACCTGCTATGTGAATTTAGGAGGAGTATATCGTATAACAGGATTTGGTATTTACGATACTTTCGGAACAGGAAGCTTTTCCGTTTATGATGCAAATACAGATACGCTTCTGTGGTCAAGCGATATGGGCAGTTATATGAGCCGGAATATTGATATGATTGCAGAATCCGCACCAACAGATAGGCTGAAAATTGTCAAGGGCGGGGGGGACCTGAATGAATTTGCAGTATACGGATATGCTGTTTCTGATGAAGAAATTGCCGGTGATGTTAATGCAGACGGAAAGTTCAATGTTTCTGACATTGTAATGCTGCAAAAATGGCTTT
>CAMCMW010000347.1 GCA_945876155.1 uncultured Ruminococcus sp.
CTCTGAAAATACGCCTCACTAAGAGACATTCCTCATTTTCCTCATCGGGAGAGTCAATGTCAATAACGGGTTTTCCGGAATCGCCTGCGATACCCACTATCCTGCTGCATATATCATCATCCTTTATCACGCCCTTGTGAATGATGAACGCATCATAATCTTCCGGATTGACAAGTGAAAGTATATTCGCCGCTCCGCATATCGTTTTTTCGTCAGGCTGTCTTAAATCAAAATAGCTGTAAACAAATACATCATAACCAAGTGCAGAAGCCTGTGCAGAAATGCCCTCAACAGTCCGCCTTGCTGTCTCGGATTGAAGTCCGATCAGAATTACGCATATTCTCTTCCGCATAATCATGCCCCCTTTCCTATTATTATACTGCACTTAAACCTCTGCGTCAATAAAACAAGTCATAATTTCGCAGTTGATGTCATGATATTGCATGGAGATTTCAACCGGAAGCGGCGACTTTGCTTTTGTTGACAGCACCCGCAGAAAGCAAGCGGATAACGCCGTAGACAAGGGCGTTCAGTGCATACTCAATTGTCAGATAACCGTAAACGGCACACTGACCGCATGGGGTCAGCAGCACAACGAAACAACGCTTAAACCCGATTATGCCCGTGCCTATGAGCTTCCGTCAATCTGTACATCCGAAAGCTCTGAAATTGTAACATTTCTCCGTTCACTTCCTGACTCAAAGAAAACTGCGGCAGTTGTTCGCAGCATAAATGCGGCGGTTCGCTGGTTCGATTCCGTCAAGATTGAGAATAAAAAGTGGGACTGGAATTCCGATAAGTCTGACAAGGTTTTGACAACCGTCAACGGCTCTACGATTTGGTCAAGATTCTACGATCTTGAGAAGAGCAAGCCTATGTTCGCCAACCGTGACGGCAAGGCATATGATGATGTCACAAAAATAAGCCTTGAACGCAGAACAGGCTATGCATGGTACGGAACATGGTGTGCAAACAATATCAAGCTCGGCACACTGCCAGAAATAGCTGACAATGAACCAACTCAGACACAGGGCACGCACCTTTATGTAGGCTACAGCAATCAGTCCAACAACTATTCCACAATTCAGGCGGCTGTTGATGCGGCTGCAAATCTGAATCCGACTTCAGAATCCGAGCGTGTGAGCATTCACATTGCGCCCGGTACATACCGTGAGCAGGTTCGTGTGAGCACTCCCTACATCAGCTTTATCAATGACACTCCCTCACAGGAAGTTAAAATCACTTGGTACTACGGTATCGGATATAAGTATTACAGCATGGGCAGCGACGGCTATTACAATGCTGCAAACGCAAAGGGCGAGGCTACACGCTGGGGCAGTGCCGTTGCACTGCACAACAAGGCTGCTTATTTCCGTGCAGAGTATATCACTTTTGAAAATTCTTTCAATCGCTATGTGACAGATGAAGAAATTGCTGACGGCGTTGAGGTTTCGGGCAGTCAGTCGATTACAGTTAAACGTACAAAGGGACTGGACGTAACTGCAAAGTCAACTACAGAGCGTGCGGCAGCAATAGCCGTTGAGGGCGATTACAGCGAGTTCTACAAGTGTACATTCCTGGGCAGTCAGGACACCCTCTACACAAGAGGCGCACATGAATACTTCCGTGAGTGTACGATTTCCGGCAACACCGACTATATCTTCGGTCAGGGCGACTGCATTTTCCAAAGCTGCGAGCTTCAGTGGGCAGGATATTCCGATAATGCAGTGGGCGGCTATATTTCGGCTAAAACCAACACTGGAAAGTACCTGTTCTATGATTGTGATGTAACTGCGGCAAGCGGCATGAAGGTTGGCTCGGGCTGCTTCGGCAGACCATGGAGCGGTGACGCTGATGTTGCTTTTGTCAACACCAAGCTGCAAAAAGAGAGCCTTATTGCATCAGCAGGCTGGTCGAAGATGAGCAACAACGACCCTGCAAATGCGAATTTCAAGGAGTACAATACAACCGCAAACGGCAAGGCTGTAAGCACTTCGGGGCGTATATCCGGTACAGTCAGGACCTCCGGAAACGGACTTGATGTTGACACATATCTGAATGGATGGGAACCGTATTATTACAGCTGCTCCGGCACACCGTCACAGCCTGTCATGGTGAATCCGATAAGCGGTACACTCATCAAAAACCTGACTCCGGCGGCTAACGAATACTCTTCCCTCTGGGCTATCGATTCATCTCTTGCAGTCGGAAACCGTGTATATACAGACCGTGACGTGACCTATGCTGAGCTTCCCGAAAAACTCATAGGTGCAGAGACGATCGTTACTCCCTGCGACGGTAAAAAGGTCGAGGCTGATCTTGCGACATTCACTGCAAACGGTGATATTACAGTATATATCGCATTTGACAGCAGAGTTACAAGCGTACCCTCATGGCTCTCCGGCTGGAATAATACAAGTCTTACAGCAAAGAACAACTCCGACGTTGTTTATAACATCTACAGCAAGGATTTCAAGTCCGGCGAAACAGTAACACTCGGTACAAACGGACAGTCAACAGGCTGCGTTGGATATACTGCATTTGTTAAGAAGCAGGCAGCAGAGCCGATAAGCGGAAACAAGATAATCGACCTCACACCGAATGACAATGCACTTCCTGCACTCTGGGCAATTGATACTGATGTTCAGCCCGGCGACCTTATCTATACTGACCGTGACGGCATTACCTATAAGGAGCTTCCCGAAAACCTGATAGGTGCAGAGGCAATTATTCCTCCCTGTGATGCGAAGAAGGTTGAAACAGACCTTGCCGTATTCACAGCAGGCGAAGATATTACAGTTTATGTCGCTGTTGACAGCAGACTTATATCAGTACCATCATGGCTTGCAGATTGGGATAACAATGGTCTGACAATGACAAACAATCAGGACGTTGTTTATAACATCTACAGCAAGGATTTCAAGTCCGGCGAACAGGTTATACTTCATTCAAATGAACAGACAATTGCTTGTACAGGATATACTGTTTTAGTTACCGGAGCATATTCATGGCAGATT
>CAMCMW010000348.1 GCA_945876155.1 uncultured Ruminococcus sp.
AAAACCGGAAACATTTACGGATTCAGAGACAGTGAAACCTTGATACCAGAAGATAACTATTCACCCGAAGTTCTGAACTTACTTCATGAGCTGAAAAACTCACGTTCCTCGAAAGACCGACGGCTGAGTGAAATTATTACCGAATGTCTGCCGAGTGGCATTATTACCAAAGCTGATTACATACGGCACAACCAGGAAAGCAAATGGGCTTCGGACATTAAATTTGCGGTTATGCTTGGGCTGGCAGAAAATATCGGCAAGGATAAATACCGGATCCTCACCGAGCTTGCAGATTCCCGTTCAAATCTGATGGAAAACCAGAAAAGCACCCTTTCAGCCTTATACGAATTCTTCAGTGATGATATGTTCTCCGTGGAAATGGCAGTCGCAAAGCTGGACTACAGTTCATCCCATGTCAGCTACATACTGCATCAGTTCAAATGGCTTAAACTGGTCGATACTCAGGTAAACGATGACAATTCATATTCTTATCAGCTGAAAGTAAACCCTGAGGATAACCCGGAATTGTTTTCGGCGGCGTGATAATGACTTTCCTTTTCAGATATTCATTCCGATTCAGCCTTCACATATTTCAGCCTTTGCAGCTATTTTATAAATCTCTGTAACATCAGCAGAAGAAAGTTTTACAAATCCGCCTGTCCTGCCGTCACCAAGTCCCAGATTCTTAACGAGTGCAGGAATATCCGCTTCTTTTGCACCAAGTTCATCAAAATTCACAGGAAGTCCTATACTGTGTAAGAACTTTCTGAATGAATCAATTCCCTTCTTTGCAGTAAGTTCAGGCTTTTCAAAATTCATCTCACAGCCGAAAACACGAACTGCCATCTGTGCGAAACGCATCACGTTATGATTCATAACAAATTCCATCCATGCCGGCATTATCACAGCAAGTCCGGCACCATGCGCCACATCATACATGCCCGAAAGCTCATGTTCAATTGCATGACTGTTCCAGTCCTGACTTCTGCCTACTCCCACAATATCATTATGAGCAACTGTTCCAGCCCACATTATATTTGCCCTTGCGTCATAATTGTCAGGATCTGCAATTACTCTCGGTGTTTCCTTTATCATTGTAAGCAGCACTGCTTCACACAGTCTGTCGGTTATTTCGACTTCCTCTGTATTGGTAAAATAACGTTCAAAAACGTGTGCCATAATATCTGCCGCACCACAGGCTGTCTGATATGCCGGCAAAGTACAGGTAAGCATAGGATTAAGTATGGAAAACACCGGACGCAGAATATCTGAACCGGTATCACGTTTGAGTTTTGTTTTCTCTTGTGTAATAACTGAAGCACCCGAGCCTTCACTTCCGGCTGCTGCTATGGTAAGTATAGTTCCTATCGGAAGAGCATTCTTTACAACAGCTTTGTCAGAATAAAAATCCCAGAAATCTCCGTCATAAACCGCACCGGCTGCAATACCCTTTGAAGAATCTATACACGAACCTCCGCCGACTGAAAGAATAAAGTCAATTTTTTCTCTGCGGCATATTTCTATACCCTCATAAACGAGCGTATCTCTTGGATTAGGTTTTACCCCACCCAGTTCAGTATAGAAAATTCCTTCATCATCAAGTGATTTTTTCACCTTGTCAATAAGTCCGGATTTTACTGCCGAACCTGAACCGTAGTGAATCAGCACTCTTGTTCCCTTATACTTTCTGACGTATTTTCCAACTTCATTCTCTCGTTCTTTTCCGAAAACAAATTCAGTCGGGCTGTAAAAATTAAAATTATCCATTGCTATATTCCTCCTGTTTTATAAAATGATTCCAATATGGATGAGACAAGAAAACCTTACAGAGCTCTACTTGTCCTATTATCGTTTCTGCCTTTAGTATTGATAAATTACAAAGTTAATCTTTGTTTCTTTAAATCACATCATTGCTTCCTTGCAATTTTATATTCATCACCGTCACGATAATACGGACACTTCTTATACTGCCACTGTACAAACCTTGCATACTCATCTTCGTCAAGGTTCATTTCACAGGTGTAACAGTCCAGCTCCTCATCGTAGGAACAGTATGCACAGGTATCACAATCATTCATTACGGTTCACCCTTCACATTCCATGTTTTTCAAGCCAGTGCTGAGCATAAGAACAGGTAGCAGTGATTTTTCCACCCTGTTCGTTTATCTTATCAACTGCCAGCTGCACAAGCTGACCCGCTACACCCTGCCCTCTCAGCGAATCATCTACAAAAGTATGGTCAATGCAGAATACACCCTTTTCAGTTTCCGGGAAAGTGATTTCCGCAATTATTTTTCCATTTTCATCTTCTTTGGAAATTCTGTTGCTTTCAATTTTAAAATCCATTTTACAACTCTCCATTTTATTATTTTCGCAATATGTCATTAGCAAAGAGATAATTCAGCTGTATCACCTTCACTAAGATTATTCTCAGTAAGGTATGTATCTGAAAGCTTAATCCAGCGTTCATTCCCTTGGCTATCCTGAATCAGAACACTACACATCGGTTTTTGACCTTCCGGAACTCCTTCGCAGCCATAATCATCATCATAAATTTTCAGTATCTTATATTTCATTTGAACTCTCTCCAGTCAAATATTTCAGCAACGCATCACAACCCTCATAAATATCCCTGTAAGTGGTTTCAAAATCTCCGCTGTACCACGGGTCTGCCACATCATCACATCTGCCTGCAAAACTAAGCAGCTTGTATATCTTTTCATCTTTATCATTCCCAAGAATTCTCCGCATATTTCTTATATTTGCCGAATCCATTCCAATAAAATAGTCATACTTTTCATAATCACTCTTTTTAAGCTGTACGGCACATTTCCCCTCGCATGAAATACCGTGCTTTTTAAGTTCAGCCTTCGCCGGCGGGTACACCGGATTACCTTTTCCGTTCCAGATTTCTTCTGTACTTGTGGCACTGGATTCAATATAAAATTCTTCCTGCAATCCGGTATCTCTTACAAGCTTTTTCATAATAAATTCTGCCATCGGCGAACGAC
>CAMCMW010000349.1 GCA_945876155.1 uncultured Ruminococcus sp.
GGCAGTAGAACTTGTTTCAAAGCAGATGTTTCTGAATGATATTAAACCTGTTGAAATGTATAAAAAACTTGCTGAAAACGGAATGTACAGGAGCAGTAGTGGTAAGATAAAGGAATTCAAGGACGGCAGACTTCGCAATGATACAGCATACTCTCACATTGAAACACTCTTTAATGTTTTTGAACTTAATGAAACGGAAAAATATGTACTGAGCAATCTTGCACTTATCGGTCCAACCCTCATTACACTTGATTATCTCAATGAAATCTGCAAGTGGAACGCTGATCAGAAATCTGCTCTCAACACAATGATAACCGGCGGCTGGGTTCAGAAAATTCAGCTTGATGAGTACACATGTACCACACTTCATCCACTTATTTCTGAGGTTCTCTGCAATCAGTTAAAACCTGACTGCAATGTTTGTGAAACTCTGGTTATGAATTCAGCAGTAATTGCAAATAATATTGATTATACTGGCAATGCGGACGAGCGCAAAGCAAATGTTCAATGGCTTGGACACCTTGCTGAAAATATTCATGGGAAATCTCCGGAACTGGCACTTTTCTATGATAAAATGATTTATCCTGTTTATCTTGGGGAAGATAATTATAAAAAGGCTTTATGGTGCATTGAAAAGGAACTTGATATTCTGGATGATACTGAACCTGATGACGCAGAAAAGAGACTTAATCTTTATCTTTTCGGTTCAACAATTGCCGCAAAATCCGATAATGCTGAACTATCGGAGATGTATAATCAGAAGCTTGAAAATATCAAAAAGGATTCAGAGGGTTTGCGGCTGTATCATCAGGCAATTCTGATGCAGGCAATTGATAATAATGACTGTGAAGCTGCAAATCATGAAGCGGAAACGCTTTTACAGCTTGCACTTGAAGAAAATGACGATTACATAATTTCACAGGCATACGGAAAGCTTGTATGGGTAAGACAGACATTTTGCAATGATGACGAAAGTATTGTGAAATATTCGGAATTCGGGCTATATCACATTCAAAAATATTTGAAGGAAAATGACTTTTCTGATGATAAACACAAGCTTTCAGAGATTTATGATGAAACAGCTGAATTTTGCCGTGATGCCCATAAATATGAAGATGCCGCTAAATATTACTTTAAATCCCTTGAACTTATAAACGAATTTTACGGCGAGGAGTCTGTGCGTGCAATCCATATGTGTCTTAATCTTGGTGTATGTATGTTTTATCTTGCAGACTATGAAAGAGCTGCGGAATACACTGAAAAAGCCGCAAATTTTGCAGTGCAGTTATACGGAGAAAATCATCCCGAAACAGAGGATATTTTGTGTATGTGCTATAGTACATTTAAAGCCATCTGGCAGGTAACTGGTAACGAACGATACGCTGAATTTGCGGAGGATTTATCTTGTGAGCATTAACATAAAATACTTTTGTTGTGCTTACGCTGATAAAGTCCGGGTGAATTCCTGTTCACATCTCCGTGACAAGCGCAGCCGGTAGGACAGTTTGCGCATTTTCCTCCGCACAGTGTCTTCTTTTTCTTATCCCTGTAAAGCTGCCTTGCCGAAAGAAAAAGAATACCTGCAACTATCAATCCGATTATTACTGTAGCCATATCATCACAACCTTTCTGAAATTTTTGTCTGCATTCCTGCAGGTTTTAACAGGAATGCAGACTATTTAATTATGCCTTTACCTTAACAGTTCTTGTAAGTCTGCTGCTTTCCTTGTATGGTCTTACAAGCATATATACCACAAATGCAAGCATAAACACAGCAAAGATAAGTCCGATAACATTCACACTTCCTGTAAACAGAAGTCCGAACTGGTAGATGATAAGGGATACCGCATAAGCAAATAAACACTGATAGCCAATCGCTAAAGCTGTCCACTTTGCATTGTTCATCTCACGCTTGATAGCGCCCATTGCCGCAAAGCACGGTGCGCAGAGAAGATTGAACACAAGGAAGGAATAGCCCGAAAGCGCAGTGAAACTTGATGTCATAAGTCCCCAGATCTCGTCACCATTTTCTGAAATTTCGCCGCCAAAATGGAACAGCGTACCGAATGTGGCAACAACATTTTCTTTGGCGATAAGTCCGGTAACCGCTGCAACAGCTGCCTTCCAGTCACCCCAGCCGAGAGGTGCGAAAAGGGGTGCAATAATGCCGCCTATCTTTGCAAGAACGGAGTTGTCAAGCTCATCTGTCATACCGAAGCTGCCGTTTTCAATGCCGAAACTTTGCAGAAACCAAAGTACCACAGTTGAAAGAAGAATTATCGTTCCTGCTTTTTTGATAAAGGACCAGCCACGCTCCCACATTGAACGAAGAACATTGCTGACGGTTGGAAGATGATACGCCGGAAGTTCCATTACAAAGGGGGCAAGGTCGCCAGAAAACATTTTTGTCTTTTTGAGCATGATTCCCGAAATGATGATAGCTGCCATTCCGATGAAATATGCCGAGGTCGCAACCCAGCCTGCATTATTAAAAAGTGCGCCTGCTATAAGTCCGATAATTGGGAGTTTTGCACCGCAGGGAATAAACGTTGTCGTCATGATAGTCATGCGGCGGTCACGGTCATTTTCAATAGTACGGCTTGCCATAACAGCAGGTACTCCGCAGCCTGTACCGATAAGCATTGGGATAAAGGATTTGCCCGAAAGTCCAAATTTTCTGAATATCCTGTCCATTACGAATGCAATCCTTGCCATATATCCGCAGGACTCAAGAAACGCAAGGAAGATAAACAGCACAAGCATCTGCGGAACAAATCCCAGAACTGCACCAACACCGCCGATAATACCATCAACCACAAGTCCTGTCAGCCAGTCCGCACATCCAATAACTTCAAGTACGGAACGTGCCCCAGGAATTATCCACTCACCAAAGAAAACATCGTTTGTCCAGTCGGTAGCCCAGCCGCCTACGGTCGTTATGGAAACATAGTACACAATAAACATGACCACCGCAAAAACCGGCAGTGCCAGC
>CAMCMW010000350.1 GCA_945876155.1 uncultured Ruminococcus sp.
TTGCTTTTGAAAGAGGAACAGACCGCAGCCTATTCCGTGGAGATTTGGAAGCGTTTTCGTAAATGGGGCGGCATACCGACGGCAATCACACAGAACGTCAAAGTGCGCCCAGATAGGGCGCTGTGCAAAGCAGTCTAAGGTACTGCCGCACACGGCAGTGTGCGAAACAATCTGCCTTACCGACTAAGGAGAAATCCTTTACGGGAACAGCGCATGGCAGAAAAAAGGAATAGTCACCAAAGGACTTAGGTGCGACTGTTTCCTAATGTTAAGAAGATATGAGGATAAGATTGGGTTTATCGAATGTAAGGTTCCAGTTCCTGTTTTTTGCAGGTATGGGAAAAGTCCTGAAACCCATGTCATAACGCTGTCACGTCATCTTTCACGGCGGGACAACTGCCAATACGTTATGAAACAGGCGTGAGAACACGTCACAACGAACCGAAAGCATATCCGACAATCTTCACTAACCTATGCACAGTGCTAACTGGGGATTGCCTAAGTCCGGCTCATTTGCCGGATATGGTAACGGAGGCTCCATAGTAGTCCGAGAGGGATAATGACCCTTACATGGCGAAGGGAGCCAGTTAGTAACATCTAAAATGTAAGAATGAAAGGGAGGAGAAACCTCAATGAAACCAACATCTGAAATTTTAGAGCGTATTGAAAAGTGTTCCAGCGAACACAAAGACGGCGTATTCACAAGACTTTACAGATACTTACTTCGTGAAGATATTTACTACGCCGCCTATCAGAAACTTTATGCAAACAAAGGTGCAACAACACAGGGTATCGACGACGATACCGCAGACGGTTTCAGTGACTTCTATGTAAAAGAGTTAATCCAGTCACTAAAGGACGGAACCTACAAGGCTAATCCTGTAAGGCGTGAGTATATTCCAAAGAAAAACGGAAAGCTCCGTCCGCTGGGTATCCCGTCTTTCCGTGACAAACTCCTGCAAGAAGTTGTCAGAATGATTTTGGAAGCTATTTATGAACCTGTCTTTGACAGCCACTCCCACGGTTTCAGACCGGGCAAAAGCTGTCATACCGCACTCCGTCAGATTTCCTCTGACTTCACAGGTGTGGTTTGGTTTATCGAGGGCGATATTCAAGGTTGTTTTGATAACATCAATCACGAAAAATTGATTGAGATTTTAAGCAGGAAAATCAAGGACAGTCGTTTTCTGAACATCATTCGCCAGTTTTTGAAAGCTGGGTATATCGAGAATTGGAAATACAACGCCACTTACAGCGGTTCCCCGCAGGGTGGTATCTGTTCTCCGATACTTGCAAATATCTATCTGAATGAGCTGGACAAGAAGTTTCGGGAAATCGCAGAACGCTTTGATAAACCGAGGTCTGCCTATCAGACACCGGAATATCATGCGGCAAACAAAGAACTAAAAAGGCTGTCCTATTGGATTGACCATACCGCTGACGAAGCGGCAAGACAAGAACTGATTAACCAGCATAAGGCGCAGAAGAAAGCCATGAGAAACCTGCCCTGCAAACCTGCCGACAATAAGAAATTTACATTTGTCCGCTATGCGGACGACTGGCTGGCAGGCGTGTGCGGCACAAAAGCGGAATGTGAGGACTTGAAAGCCGAAATCGCTGAATTTCTAAGCACAGAGCTGAAATTAACTCTAAGCGAGGAAAAGACGCTGATAACGCACAGCTCCGAAAAAGTCCGTTTCATTGGCTATGATATTTGCGTCCGCAGAAATCAGGAAGTCAAAGGTCACAGAATGAAAAACGGAACGTGGAGAAAATCCCGTACCCTGCACATGAAAGTTGCCCTGTCTGTTCCCCATACGGAAAAGATTGAGAAATTCATGTTTGCAAAGAAAGTCATTCGCCAAAAGGAAAACGGGGAGTTTCAGCCGATACACCGAGCCGGACTTCTCAACCTTGCGGATTATGAGATTGTGGAACAGTACAATGCCGAAGCAAGAGGATTATGCAACTATTACAATCTGGCTTGTGATTATCACACACTGGACTACTTCTGCTATCTCATGGAGTACAGTTGCTTAAAGACGATTGCCAACAAGCATAAAACCAGTATCCGCAAAATCATTCGCCAGTATAAAGACGGGAAAACATGGTCTGTCCCCTATGAAACCAAAACAGGGACAAAACGTGTTCGCCCTGTTAAAATCGCAGACTGTAAGCATGGCGAAGCGAGTGACATCATTTATCAAAGAAAGAAATTTAGCTGGAAAACCACTATCAGACAACGGCTCAATGCCAGAGTTTGTGAATTATGTGGGTGTAAAGAAGCCGATTTGTATGAGGTTCACGTTATACGGAGCTTAAACGAATTGGGCAATTCTGATTGGGAAACCGTGATGAAAAAGAAGCGGAGAAAAACGCTTGTTGTTTGCGGCAAGTGCCATGAAAGAATACACAGACACTAATCAATACGTCAATTACTAATGGGGAGCCGGATACTTCGAGAGGAGTAAGTCCGGTTCCGAGGGAGGGGGTAGGAAACCTACCGCCAGCGGCGGCAAGGCGCCTTTACCCTACCCTACGACCTTTTATCAAGCCGCGAAGTCGAGAATATCTTTGAAAACTCCGATTTTGTCCTCATGCTCAATCAGGCACAGGGCGACCGGGCTATCCTTGCAAAGCAGCTCAATATCTCCCCGCAGCAGATGAAGTATGTGACCCATACCGAAGCGGGCGAGGGGCTTATCTTTTACGGGAATGTGGTGCTGCCGTTCATTGACCGCTTCCCGACGGACACCGAGCTTTACCGTCTGCTTACGACAAAGCCGGAGGAAGTGAGCAAGCCATGAAAACGGACGTAATCATCAACCGTGAAGCCCTCTATGCCCTGCGGGAGCTGCCGAGCGAAAGCGTGAACTGCTGCGTCACAAGCCCGCCCTACTATGGACTTAGGGATTACGGGCTTGATATGCAGAATAACTTCTCGGAATCTTAATGAATGAGATTCTACCTGAAATTTGACAACCGAAT
>CAMCMW010000351.1 GCA_945876155.1 uncultured Ruminococcus sp.
TCGAGGAAATTCTCTATCCGGCGCTTGAAGACAATGCCCTTGATATTGTCATAGGAAAAGGACCGTCGGCACGTTCTATAAGAGTTGACCTTGAAAAATTCACCCTTGTGGGTGCTACCACAAGAGCTGGTCAGCTTACTTCTCCGCTGCGTGACCGTTTCGGAATCGTTCAGCGGCTGGAGCTTTACACAAATGAGCAGTTAAGCGATATAATAAGAAGGAGCAGTACTATTCTTGGAATACCCTGTACTGCCGACGGCGCACTGGAAATTGCAAAGCGTTCAAGGGGTACGCCGAGAATCGCAAACAGGCTATTAAAACGAGTAAGGGACTTTGCTGAAGTCATGGGGGACGGCGAAATTACAGCCGACATAGCCTCCATCGCTCTTAACAGACTGGAAATTGATTCGCTGGGTCTTGACAGCCTTGACAAGAGAATGCTGACAATGCTTATAAAGGGTTATAACGGCGGTCCTGCCGGACTGGAGACACTTGCCTCTGCAATAGGTGAGGAGGCGGTTACGCTGGAAGATGTGTGTGAACCGTTCCTTATGCAGCTGGGATTTCTTGCGAGAACTCCGAGAGGAAGAGTTGCGACTAATTTGGCTTACGCTCATCTTGGTTTTATCAGAAACGATAACGAAGATGACGGACAGCTTACACTATAAATCATATATAAAAAATATAATTTAAGGAGAAACTGACAAATGGGAAGACTATTCGGGACAGACGGTGCAAGGGGAGTTGCTATTACAGAACTTACCTGTGAAACAGCAATGAACATAGGAAGAGCAGCAGCAATCGTACTTACAAAGAGAACAAAGCACAAGCCTACAATTTTTATCGGAAAGGACACAAGAATTTCCTCGGACGTTCTTGAAGCAGCGCTTGCGGCAGGTATATGCTCTGTGGGTGCGAACGTGCAGATTTTAGGCGTTGTGCCTACTCCGGCAGTTGCGGCACTTGTTCAGCAGAAAAAGGCAGATGCAGGCGTTATGATATCTGCGTCGCACAACAGCTTTGAGTTTAACGGAATAAAGCTTTTTTCCTCAACAGGCTACAAGCTTTCTGACGATATCGAAGAGGAAATCGAGGAGCTTATTCTTGACAAACCTCAGGAAATGAAACTGGTGTCAGACGGTGAAGTGGGAAAAATCACATATTACCGTGACGCACAGACTGATTATATCAGATACATCATGAAGTGTATCAAGGGCAATCTTACAGGTCTGAGAATCGCTCTTGACTGTGCAAACGGAAGTGCCTCAGCTACTGCAAAAAGGCTTTTTGAGGGACTGGGTGCAAGCGTTTATGTTATCAATGCCTCACCAAACGGCGTAAACATCAACGATAACTGCGGTTCTACTCATATTAACAATCTCATGCAGTTTGTTGTTGACAAAAAGTGTCATGCCGGACTGGCGTTTGACGGTGACGCCGACAGATGTCTTGCAGTTGACGAAAAGGGCGAACTGGTTGACGGCGACAAGCTTATAGCAATCTGTGCAAAGGCGTACAAGGAAAAGGGCAAGCTTAAAAAGGATACTGCTGTTGTGACAGTTATGAGCAATCTGGGCTTTAAGTATTTTGCAAAAGATAATGGCATAAAAATGCAGACTACTAAGGTCGGGGACAGATACGTTCTTGAAAAAATGCTGGAGGGCGGCTACAATCTCGGCGGAGAGCAGAGCGGTCACATCATTTTCCTTGACGAGGCAAACACAGGCGACGGTCAGCTTTCAGGTGCAAAGGTACTTGAAATTCTGGCAGAATCCGGAAAGAAGATGTCAGAGCTGGCGTCTGTCATGGAGCATTTTCCACAGGTCATGATTAACGTTAAAATCAGTCCTCGTGATAAGGAAGTGTGGAAAAACGACAGTCAGATAACTGACCTTATTGAACAGTATGAAGCTGAACTGGGTGACAGCGGAAGAATACTTGTAAGAGAAAGCGGTACTGAACCCCTTATCAGAGTTATGCTTGAGGGAAGGGATTTCAGTCAGATAAATAAATATGCTGTTGCTATTGCTGATAAAATCAGAGAGAGAACAGGAAAATGAAAATAACTGTAATAAACGGTCAGAACCACAAAGGCTCTACCTATAACATGGGCAGAATGCTTGCTGAAAAGCTGTCGGGAGAGGTAACAGAAATATTTCTCCCCCGTGATTTCGGGGAGTTCTGCTGCGGCTGTGTGAACTGCATAGGAAAAAGCGAAACTCTTTGTCCCCACTATGAAAAGCTGAAACCCATAACAGAGGCAATTGACAGCGCAGATGTTCTGATTTTTACCTCACCGGTATATGTTTTTCACTGCACAGGCTCAATGAAAGCTCTCCTTGACCACTACGGCTGGCGCTGGATGGTACACCGTCCTGAGGAGAAAACGTTTACCAAACAGGCGGTAATACTTTCAACTGCCGCCGGAGCAGGAATGAAGTCCACAAACAAGGACATCAGGGACAGCTTGTTTTTCTGGGGCATCGGCAGAATATACACCTGCGGAACCGCTGTTATGGAGACTTCATGGGAAAGAGTCGGGGAGAAGATAAAAGACAGGATAAATAAAAAGCTTGACAAAATTGCCGGACGGATTAAAGCCGGATATGGCAGAGTTACGCCGTCTTTAAAAACAAAATGTCTGTTTTATATTATGAGAATGGCTCATAAAAAAGGCACTTTTCCCGTTGATGATGAGTACTGGAGAGAAAAAGGCTGGTGCGGAAAGGTTCGCCCGTGGAAAAAATAAATTTGTAAAGGAATGCGATATATGCGCATAGCAGATAAATGGAAAGAATACAGAATAATTGATACAACTACACAGGAAAAACTGGAATCATGGAACGGCATACTGCTTATCCGTCCTGACCCCCAGATAATCTGGAAAACTCCGCAGAAATCACCGCTGTGGGAAAGAGCGCAGGGACATTACCACCGCTCTTCTTCAGGCGGCGGCAGCTGGACTTTTGCCAAAAAGCCGCCGGACT
>CAMCMW010000352.1 GCA_945876155.1 uncultured Ruminococcus sp.
TTAGATTTCACTTGACTTGTACCCTTAGTTTTTCGCCGCCTTACGGCGGTTCATTTAAATCGCTTTGCTCTTAAATGAATAAAGCCGCCGTGGATAATTATCTTTTTACATAGTTTGAAGTGGCTGTTAGTTAACATGTTTTTGGATAAAAAGAACGGCGGCTTTAGAGAGTTTCGCCCTCTGCGGAGGGCGACCAAGGGCTTTGCCCTTTGGAAACCCACAGCCTTTGAAAAGGCTGGCGAAACTTTTATCTCGCCATTCGGCGGGCATAGTTTTGCGTTTTCGCCAGTCTGAAAAAAATTTTTGAAAATTGTGTGATAAAACCGAAATTTGTTTGACATTTAAAAAGATTAATGATATTATGTAACATGGAAAAAAATATGGAGGAATTATGAATGCTTGAATTAAAAAATATCAAAAAGACGTACCATGTCGGTGACGTTGAAACAAGGGCACTTGATGATATCAGCGTTTCTTTCAGGAAAAAGGAATTTGTTGCCATTCTGGGCACAAGCGGTTCGGGAAAAACTACCTGCCTTAACATTATAGGCGGTCTGGACAGATATGATTCCGGTGACCTGGTAATCAACGGCAAATCCACAAAGGATTTCAAAGACCGTGACTGGGACGCCTATCGCAACAACAGTATCGGCTTTATTTTCCAGAGCTACAATCTGATAACACATCTGAGTATTGTTGCTAACGTTGAAATGGGTATGACATTAAGCGGTGTGTCAGCGTCAGAAAAGCACAGAAGGGCATTGGAGGCACTTGAAAAGGTGGGGCTCAAAGACCACATACACAAAAAGCCCAACCAGCTTTCCGGCGGACAGATGCAGAGAGTTGCAATAGCAAGAGCGCTGGCGAACGACCCGGATATACTTTTGTGTGACGAGCCGACTGGTGCGCTGGATACGTCAACAAGCGTTCAGATAATGGACCTGATAAAAGAAGTGGCAGGGGATAAACTGGTAATCATGGTCACTCACAATCCCCAGCTTGCTGAAACCTACGCAGACAGAATAGTAAGCTTCCAGGACGGCAAAATCGTTTCCGACACAAACCCTTACAATGAGCAGGAGGAAACAAAGGAATTTTCACTGAAAAAGACAAGCATGAGTTTTCTCACAGCGTTAAAGCTTTCGGCAAACAACATCAGGACAAAACTTGGCAGAACCTTCCTCACCTCCTTTGCCTCCAGTATCGGTATTATCGGTATTGCGGTTATACTCAGCCTGTCAGTGGGATTCCAGATGCAGATAGACAAGTTTGAGGCTGATACCCTCCAGCAGATGCCGGTGATGATAACACAGCAGAGCATAAGCATGGACGCTGAAACAATGGAGAAGATGAGCAAAGAGGCAACGAAATATGAGGATTACCCGGACGAGCAGAAGGTCTACGTCATGGACTCCATGCAGGAAACGATGATGCACACAAACAAGTTCACAGACGAGTACCTCGACTATGTGGACAAAATAGATTCAGACCTCTGCAAAGGCATGGGCTATTCAAGACTGGTAAACCTTAACATGATAAGAAAAGACGGTGACCAGTATGTACCGGTAACAGCCGGAAACATGACGTTTTCTTCCTATCCGGTTTCACTGAATGACGACCCGAACTCGTTTATGGAAGAGCATTACGACGTACTCTGCGGAAGAATGCCGGAAGATGAAACAGAGCTTGTACTTGCGGTGGACACCAAAAACCGTGTTACCAATACAATACTCAAGGAACTGGGCTTTGACGTTGATTCCACTGAGGAATACAGCTTTGAGGATATAATCGGCACAGAAGTAAAGGTTATCATGAACGATGATTACTATGTGACCACTGAATACGGTACATACACATTCAACACAGATTACAAGGCAATGTATGAGTCTGAAAACAGCATAACCCTTACCGTTGCAGGTATCATACGTCCAAAGGAAGATTCACCAACTTCAATGATATCAGACATGGGTGCGCTGGCATACAGTGACGCACTTGCACAGAGAGTGATAGACAATGCCATGGATTCTGAGATTGTAAAGGCACAGGAGAAGTCTGATGTAAACGTGCTTTCAATGGAAACCCTTGACGAGGAAACCAAAAAGCAGACTTTAGCATACCTTGGCGGAAACGCAACGCCTTTTATGATTCAGCTTTACCCCTATGACTTTGAAACAAAGGACAAAATTCTTGAGTACCTTGACGAGTTCAACGAGGGACTTGAAGAGGACGACCAGATAATCTATACAGATACAGCAGGAATGGTTTCCTCAATGTCCGACGGCATCATGGACGGTATTACGATAGTACTTATCGCATTTGCCGGTACAAACCTGATAGTCAGCCTTATAATGATTGCGATTATCACATACACTTCAGTACTTGAAAGGACAAAGGAAATCGGTATCTTAAAGGCACTGGGCGCACGTAAAAAGGACATCACACGAGTTTTCGACGCAGAGACCTTTATTCTCGGCGTATGCTCCGGACTTTTAGGTATTATTATCGCAAAACTGCTTACATTCCCGATAAACTCAATAATTTATGCCCTGACAGACCTTAAATCAGTGGCACAGCTCAAAGTCAGCCATGCTCTGATACTTGTGGGTATCAGTACCGTTCTTACGATTCTCGGCGGTCATATACCTGCAAGAATGGCGGCTAAGAAGGACGCAGTTGAGGCACTCAGGAGTGAGTAAAAACGCCTAAACCGTCAAGCTAACCTCGCCGAAGGTTGCCCCAAAAGTTGTACAGTCACCTACCCCCGCCGAACGGCGAACCAAAAGTTTCGCCAGCCTTTTCAAAGGCTGCGGGGGTCAATGGGGGCAGAGCCCCCTTGTCGCCCTCCGCAGAGGGCGAAACTCTCTAAAGCCGCTGTTCAAAGAACGAAAAATCAGTCATACTAACGACACAAGTCAGCGGAACAAAATTGTGATTACTCACGGCGGCTTTGTCATTCAACAGCGAAGCGCATTGAATGACCGCCGAT
>CAMCMW010000353.1 GCA_945876155.1 uncultured Ruminococcus sp.
GAAAATTACAGGGCAATCCGCATGACCCAGGCAATTTTACGGGAAGGAAAGTAAACGGTATATGAACACACTGCCATACGACGAAATACACATTGAAGACCTTGAAGTCTTTGCAAATCACGGTGTATTTCCTGAAGAGACCAGTCTGGGACAGAAATTTCTGATATCTCTCACAATGTACACTGACATCAGAACTGCCGGAAAAACCGACTGTCTGGAAAAATCCGCTGATTACGGCGAAGTATGCCATTTTATTACAGAATACACAAAGTCACACCCCTGCCGGCTGATAGAAACAGCAGCTGAACAACTGGCTGAGGCTCTGCTGCTGCGCTATACTATTTTAAAAGGTGTTACACTGGAACTGAAAAAGCCCTGGGCACCAGTAGGACTTCCACTGAAAACAGTTTCAGTAAAAATAAGCAGATTCTGGCACACCGCCTATCTGGGACTGGGTTCAAATTTAGGTGACAAAAAAGCATACCTTGATAATGCGGTAAAGGCACTCGGCGAAACAAAGGGCTGTCACGTTGAAAAAGTTTCCTCCTACCATGTTACAGCGCCTTACGGGGGTGTTGAACAGGACGATTTTCTCAATGCCTGCCTTAAACTAAAAACACTTCTGACACCGGAAGAATTACTCGAAAGGCTCCATGAAATCGAACAGTCTGCTCACAGAGAACGCACTGTCCGCTGGGGTCCAAGAACGCTGGATCTTGACATTCTGATGTATGATGATTTAGTCATGGAAACGGACGAACTGATAATCCCTCATATAGAAATGCACCTGCGTTCATTTGTGTTAAAGCCCCTTTGTGAAATTGCACCCAACAAAAGACACCCTCTTCTTAAAAAAACTGTCTCTCAGCTTGCGGATTCGCTTGCTTGACGAATAAATCAATTTTGTGTTGACGAGCATTTCACAGCACATCAAAGTGTGCGTCTGCACAGGTATCTGCACGCCCCAGACAGCGTAGTTATGCAGTTTGCACGCCTGCACGCCATTTTTATAACTTCTTATATACAGTTGTTATACTTTTTTGTATTTCAGAAGTCTGACAACCGGAACAGCCATATATTATAACAGACTGCGGTGTGCAGGCGTGCGGCGTGCGAAGCCCGTATTTACGCAATTTAAGGCGTGCGGATAAATGTGCATATCTGAATCGGGCACGTTTTAAAACCATATTTTCTGAAAGCATCAGTAAAGCGCCCATTTTCAGAGCGCTTATGCTGATGTTATTTTTTTAAAATGGTGAATCTGTTTCACCGTACATAAAATCAAGAACCGCCTGTCTGTCAGTTTCATCATCTATCAGAACCGGCTGATATTCATTCATCTCACCAGTATAGATATAGCAAGGGTAGATTTCCTCACTGCTTTCAGTCAGTTCGCCGTCTTCAAAACTGAATTTCTGCTGAAAAACTATAGTCCTGTTTTCAGGTGCCGTGTGACCGCCGTAAACGAAATTTCCCAGGGAATACACGATATTTACACCGTTGTAATTTTCCAGCGGCTGGAGTACGTGGGGGTGTGAGCCGACAACAAGATCCGCTCCGGCATCAGCAAACCTGTGACAATAATCAATTTTAAAACCGTCCGGCTGATGAATGTTCTCTGTTCCGCCGTGGAAAAAAACGATTTGCAGGTCGGTTGTTTCAGAATATTCCTCAATCTGCCAGCACAGTTCATCAGGCACAATGTCGTCCCACAGCGCAACGCAGAAAAGCATTATCTTTATGCCGTCCTTTTCAAGCACTACTGGTTTGGTGGAATCACTCCAGCGGATAACGTTTTCGTCAAGCGCCGCTTTTGTGTCCCTTATCCCCTCTTCGCCGTAATCACCGATGTGATTGTTTGCGATTCCCACAACATCTATGCCGTTTACTGAGAACACCCGTGCATTCTTCGCCGGTGACTTAAACCAGAATGCCGGGGTATAGTCCTTGTAAATTTCCTCCAGCGGATTGTCCGTGAAAACTCCCTCGCAGTTGGTTATGTTAAATGTCCCCTCTTCCAGTACCGTCCGGACACCCTCAAAAAAATACTCCGGTTGGACACGTTCGGCAGTCTCGTTGAATCTTCTCTCGGTGAACTCTCCGCAGTATGTACCCAGTGTGCAGTCACCCATAAAATTCAGCGTTATCTCAACTGTGTTGTCCTCCGGCTCGGTGGGTTCGGGTATCACGATTTCCGCAAACACCGGTTCCGCCTCGCTCTCAGTTATGAGACAGCTGACCGGAAGTTCCTGTGATATCTCTTCAAAGGAACGGTCGAAAAGCATTGCCAGTGAAAGGAAAATGGTGAATACTACGGGTATGACCGCCAATTTATATAAAATGACTCTCTCTTTCATTTCAATCCCCAGTTATTTTATTATGTTTACTTAATTATACCACACTTTTCTTATTTATTCAATATTTTTCCTGTGTTTACCGTTTTTTACAGAAAGAATTAGAAAGTTTTCCAGTTGGATAACTTTTGAATAACTGATATGTTATAATATAAACAAAGAAAAAAACAGGAGTTAAAAACTGAAAATTCCCATACGCCGCCTGGGTAATTTTCGTAACTTTCAGCGGCAGAATTGTCGAAAAACCATAAAAATAATGGGCGACCAATGGTCGCCCCTACAAACAAACCCAGATTTTACGCTGTTGTAGGGGCGAGCATTGCTCGCACGAATACTTGAAAATGAACTTTTTCTACAGTCTGTAACGTCCCTTAACCGGGAGTTTTTTTGCATTAAAGAAGATTCATTATTAAAAGTCCTGCCGCCCTGACAACAAACGCAAACAGCCATGCTATCACACATTGTCCAACAAAAACTGCAAGCGC
This sequence comes from uncultured Ruminococcus sp., assembly GCA_945876155.1. Taxonomy (GTDB): domain Bacteria; phylum Bacillota; class Clostridia; order Oscillospirales; family Ruminococcaceae; genus Porcipelethomonas. Next base: position 2,840 of record CAMCMW010000353.1, read on the forward strand.
CCACTTTCCGCCCAGTTCTCTCTTTACCGCCGCAACTGCCGCAACACACGGCGTATACAACAGGCAGAACACAAGCAGACACAATGCCGCAAGAGGAGTTATGACAGCGTACATTCCCTCTGTGCTTCCGAAAAGGACTGTAAGGGT
>CAMCMW010000354.1 GCA_945876155.1 uncultured Ruminococcus sp.
TGTTGCACCGCCTATTACCATAACATTATTTACATGAGCGGTGTTGTTGCTGTCCATATTTGTCTTGGTAGCCACTGCCATAACTGTCTGTGCGGACTTTTCTGCGCTGTCCGGGTCAAATTCAGTGGTTTCCTCTGTTTCTTCCTCAGTCGTTTCCTCACCGTTTTCCGCAGCCTCAGCCTTTGCCTTTACTTCTTCAGCTGTCTGCATTTCAAGAGGATAGAGGAAAGATGTGTCAGATGTTGTCAGAAGCGCTGTTGTTGTTCTGTCAACGTTTGCGTCAAACAGGAGATTTACCGGTCTTGCAAGAGGTACGATAATCGGCAGCTTGGTGTTGGAAAGTCCCTCGCTGTATGTATCCTCAGCAATTGTGGCAACCGGTGCGCTCAGCTGTCCCTTCATTGTTGTGACGTACTGGCTCTTGTCTGATGATGAGTCGTAAACAATGCTTGTGCCGATTTCAATTCCCCATACTTCCAGGAAAGCGTCTATATTCGGTGTTGAGTACTGCAAAACATCTGCAATATAAATCATGTCCTTGTCAAGGTCACCGTTATTGTAGAGGAAATCGTCAAGCTTTTTGATACTGTCCTCTGAAAGGTCGTTTACAGGGGCAGGAAGTACTACCATGTCGTAATCATCCGGTGAAAGGGTATCTGTCATTATATCAACCTCAGAAACCTCATAGCCGTTTTTGTCCATGAGAGAGTACAGGGCTGAAATTGAGTAAGCGTTGTCTGAATGATACACCGCAGAACCGTTATACTTGCTGATAAAAGCAACTCTCTGAGGATTTGCGTCAGTAACGCTCATAATAGCAGAAGTCAGTTCCTGCTCGCCCTTATAGCTCTTTACACTGCTGCTGCCGCTGTAGTAGTCAGACTGAATATTGAACAGATTGTTTACATTCAGAACCTTTACTCTGTCATCACAAGCAATAACGATATTTCCCTCGGATATTTCACCGTTGTAGTTTGCGGAAAACTTTGTTACCACGTCAGGATTTGAGGCAACATCATAGAAGTTGATTTTTATGTGGTCTGAGTGCTGTTCATACTTTTCCAGTGTTTCCAGAACCATTTTCATATAAGTTCCGCTGGTTGCAAAGTCTGATTCCTTTGCCATAACAGCAATCTCTACATCTGTCTTTAAGTCCTGTATATAGTCAATAGTATCCTGTGATACCTCGTAATACTTTTCCTTTGTAAGGTCAAGCTTCAAGTCCTTTCTGTCTGTAAGGACTCCGGCAATAAGGTTTAAGACTACAACAACCGCAATAAACACAACTGTTATAACTGTTGCAACCGTACCGTATTTAAGCTTTTTCTTATTAAAAGGCTTTTTTTCCTTTTCAGTTTCATTCGCCATTGTAACAATACCTCCTTAACTCCAGCGTCTTTTTTCAAATACCCTGACAGTCAGGAAATTGAAGATAACAGCCGTGCTTACAAAGAAAAGCACACTCGAAAGATTGAAAATACCGCAGGTAAATTCGTAATACTTCTCATAGAAAGAGAGCGCATTAAGAACATTTGCAACAAAATCAATTTTAACATATCCTGCTATAAAATCAAGAAGATAAAGCACCATCAGCAGAAGTATGCCGAATACAGCCGCAACCACCTGATTTTCAGTAAGAGATGAAACAAACATTGTAACTGCGATAAATCCACAGCCCACAAAGAAAAGTGCAAGATAGTTTGAAAGAACAATGTTCCATGAAACATCGCCGAAATAGCTGAGTATCAGTGCATAGACAAACACAATGCTGATTCCCATTATGTACATAAGGAGTGTCGCAAAATATTTGCCTAATACAATACCGCCCAGACTGACAGGAGCAGTCAGCAGTCCCTGTTCAGTTTTCTGCTTTTTCTCCTCGCTGAATGACTTCATTGTGAGAATAGGGATAAGTATTACTACAATTAAGAATAAGCTTGAAAATAATCCGGACATATCAGTTGTTGCCGAATAAAGCGATGAAGCGTAGAAAAAATATCCGGAAAACGCATAGAATACTGCAAGAAATACATAAGCAATACTTGATGTAAAGAATGAGCCAAGCTCACGTCTGAATATTGCGCCCATCAGTTATTACCTCCGTTTTCAGTTTCATTTTGTTCGGACTTCGATTCCTTCAGCTTTTTGATATGCTCGGAAACGCCCTCGCCCATTGTGATTTTAAGGAAGATGTCCTCAAGAGTTATTTCAGCAGAGTTCATGTAGAGGATAGTCCAGTTCATCTTGTTTACAAGTGCGCTGACCTCACGTCTTAAATCAACGTCCTCCTCTGCCTCCATCTCATACTCATATACGCCCTTTTCACGCTCCATATCGGCTCTGACGTATTTGAGTCCCGGAATTTTTCTCAGTTCAAAGAGTATCTCGTCCTTGTTTCCCTCGATTCTGACGATAAGTCTGTGGTCGGTGGAAATCTTCTTTGAAAGGTTTGTGGCTGTATCGTCCGCCGCAATTTCGCCCTTGTTGATGATGATTACTCTGTCACACACCGCCTGTATCTCAGACAGGATATGGGAAGAAAGTATTACAGTATGGTTTCTGCCCAACTTTTTGATAAGCGTTCTTATCTCCACCATCTGTTTCGGGTCAAGACCAACAGTCGGCTCGTCGAGAATAAGCACCGGCGGATTGCCGATAAGCGCCTGAGCAAGCCCCACACGCTGTTTGTAACCCTTTGAAAGGTGCTTTATGATTCTGTCCTTTACATCTGTGATTTTGCAAAGCTCACAGATATCAGTCAGATGTGACTTCCTCGGCAGCTTGCATTTTTTCAGGTCAAATACAAAGTTGAGATAAGCCTTTACCGTCATATCCAGATACAAAGGCGGCAGTTCCGGCAGGTAGCCGATATTCGCCTTTGCCTTTATAGGATCTTCAAGAACGTCCACTCCGTTAATAAGCACAGTACCGGAAGTCGATGAAATATATCCGGTCAGCATATTCATTGTGGTGGATTTTCCCG
>CAMCMW010000355.1 GCA_945876155.1 uncultured Ruminococcus sp.
CGACGCAGGAATTACAGGGTTTTTGAAATCTACACCGCAGATATTTACAGATAAATCAGCCATTACCAGATAACCTCCTTTGAATTGAATACCGGGCCGTTCTTGCAGACATGAGCAAAATGCTCCTCGCCGTCCTTTTTAGTTTTGCAGGCGCAGACAAGACACGCACCTATTCCGCAGCCCATTCTTTCCTCCAGTGAGACTTCGCAGTAAACGTTTTTCTCGTTTGCGATTACCGCAATGTTTTTGAGCATCGGTGTCGGACCGCAGGTGTAAACAGCGTCAATACCGCCTTTTTCAAGCAGTTCCTTCAGCGGTTCGGTCACAAAGCCTTTTATACCCATAGAGCCGTCGTCTGTGCAGAGGATTGTTTCTGCGCCTGTCTGTTTAAAATCATTTTGCAGTATTACTGCCTCAGCACTTCTGAAACCGGATATGACAACCGCCTTTTCGCCGTAATACTTTGCAAGGGGCAGCATTGGGGGGGTGCCGATTCCTCCGCCTATGAGTACTACCTTTTTAAAGCTGTCATTTACCGTAAAGCCGTGACCGAGAGGCGCTAACATATCAATAAGGTCACCCTCGTTCAGCTTTGCGATTTCCTTTGTACCGTCCCCCTTGACGATGAACACGATTCTCAGCGTACCCTTTTCCCTGTTGATATCACAGATTGAAATAGGGCGGCGGAGTGTAAATCCTGCCGGAAGAATGTGTACAAACTGTCCGGGCTGTGCAATTTCAGCAATCTCCGGACAGGTTATTTCTATGCTGTATATATCCTTTGCCAGCGCACTTTTACCGGCAATCTGATATTTTCCCTGTGTGTATTTCATAAGCTTTCCTTTCTGATTTATTTTTTTAGCTATTCCGTAACAAAGAAATCATCAATGAAATTCTCCTCTGAATCGAATAAACAATCGTAATAACCTATATATCTTTCTGTTGGATTAAGTAACATATATATGCAGACTATTATAGCCTCGTCTTCAATTGCAAAGTCACCTTTTCTAATTCTGTAAGATATACTATGTAATTCAGGTTTGATTGATTTTCTGTCAGTCAGACCGTATTCAGCACTTTCTTCAGATTCTTCAATCAGATAGTAATCATAGCAATTCCAGAAATATTCCCATGTCTGGTCAATTAAACCATGACTTTCGACTATCTTATTTAACTGTTCTTTCATAGCATTCTCCATAAACTTAACATTCAGGATTTTTCCATTGACTGATTATTGCTTTTATGTGTCTATTCGAACAAAATCCAAAATAGATTTATTCCTGTAAACCAAATCTTTTCTTTGAGTAAATCCCTGTTTTTCCCAGAATGAATTTCCGGTTTCGTTTCTTTCAAACACAACCAGAGCGACTTTTGAAATTCCGAGTTCTGAAAGTGACTTCATGACTTTATCAACCAGTTGTGACGCTATTCCACGGTGACGGTATTCCGGTGACACAGCTGTGTGGTAAATATATCCCCTTCTTCCGTCATTTCCGGCTATAATCACTCCGACAATAGCTGAATTGTCTTCGGCTACAAAGCAGGTATCAGGATTTCTTTCCAAAAAGTGTCTGATACCGTCCCTGGAATCATCAATATTATTCAGTCCCATGCCGCTGCATGACAGCCACAATGCGTAAACAGATTCATAGTCATCAATTTTCATTATTCTGATGGTCATATCATTCACCTTTATATAGTAATCAGCTTTATCATAATTATATTATTCACAATATCTCACAGAATAAATCGTATCACTGAACTTATCCATAGACACAATATTTTTTTCCTTATTCAGCGGATCCATACATAAAAAATTATTCTCATCCGAACCCACCAAAAGAACAAAATGATAATTACCTGATGACGGCATTTTTACACAAACAATCGGGTACACATTTCTTTCAATCAGGCTTTCCAGTTCAGTCTGACTGATTTCAGAAGTTTCCTTTTTAACAAATGTTACGTTTAACGCTGAACCGGCAGCGTCCCATTGAAGGTTTCCCTCTGAATCATACACATTATTATTTGAAAAGAAATCGTTTAAAGTACCCGGTGTTATATCCGGAATCTCATCAACAGAAATATTCTGCATTAAAAGCAATGAGGCAATGCAGGTAGTCAGACAGCCGGAATCACCCATATGATACTCAGAGTTACCCAAGGAATCATTCTTCCACAAATCGTCTTTCTGATAAAATGCAGCTGCATTATCAGCCGCTATCTCTTTGGAGGGAGTTATTTTTTCAGCATATCTGTTTTTGTATAAGTAAACTGCCGTCAAACCTGATATTATAAATGCGATAACTAAAAGTATTAAAACTATGATTTTCTTTTTATTTTTCATCGCAGCACTTCCGTATTATAAACTCGGGCGGAATAAAATTCCGCCCTTATAAAGTTATATCTTAGTAATATCAATCATTTCAACGTCGTCAATGGTTCTGTTTGTCTGGAGAACATTTGCAAGCGCTCTTGCGGTATCAATAGCTGTCAGACTGCAGATTGAACGCTCAACCGACTTACGGCGCATCTTAACACTATCCCTTGCCGGCAGACGTCCTTTTTCAGAAGTGGAGATAACATAGTGAATCTTACCGCTTTCAAGGAGCGTCAGAACGTTCGGTTCTTCCTCTGAGGAAATCTTGTTTACAAGGTTTGTGGCAATCATGTTCTTGTTAAGGGTGCTTGCAGTACCGCTTGTACCGTAAAGTTCAAAGCCCATCTGTGCAAACTTGTCCGCAATTGAAATAATCTCCTGCTTGTCTGTATCACGGACGGATATCAGCACACCGCCCTCTTTCTTGAGGTCGTAGCCAGCAGCAACAAGTCCTTTCAGCAGTGCGTCCTCAAAGGTTTCAGCAATGCCCAGGCACTCGCCTGTGGACTTCATTTCAGGTCCGAGCATAGTGTCAACGTCCTGGAGTTTTTCAAAGGAGAATACCGGAACTTTGACCGCAACGTACTTGCTCTTCTTGTAAAG
>CAMCMW010000356.1 GCA_945876155.1 uncultured Ruminococcus sp.
TACTCGGTTCATACCCGATTGGTCGTTGGTTCAAATCCTACTGCCGCTACCATATCATGGCCCGTTGGTCAAGCGGTTAAGACATCGCCCTTTCACGGCGGAATCATGGGTTCGATTCCCGTACGGGTCACCAAACATGAATGCTAAAATCATCTGCTTACAGCTACAAAATTGATAACGGAGTTTATTCTCCGCAAGCAGCTGTAAGCATGATTTTAGCTTTTAATTTTATACAAATTAGCTACTTGTATAAAATATTCAGTTTTTCAGAAAAAGCAATAAGCCCATCAGAAGTCCATTGGAGGAATAATCTGACGAGCTTATTTTAAATCTATTAGATACACTCATGTTCGAGTGCAGTAATAGCATTCTCACTAAGTCAATCAGATAGTGTGTTTATCTGTGTTGATTATGGAGCGTTAAACGTTTGCCGACGTTTAATGCTCTGTGGGGGTGCTTTTTCTGTTTTGTATTTTATCACAACAAGAAATTTTTGTCAAGTATAAATTTAAAAAAATTTTTATCTGCTTTTTTCAGCAGCATAAGGAATCGGAAATTTTCATTTCCGGTTCCTTATTTTTTTGCTCTGTCAAAAAATTTTTTCAGACATTTTTCAGCATGGTTAAAATTGCCTGAATTACTCGAATTTTCGGCATTTTTACTTTTTTCCGAATACTGATTTTCAATCGAAATATTCATTTTTTCCCGGACCTCCCCTCTTGACAAACTGAAATTTGGTCGCTATAATTTAAAATCAAATCGAGGTCGTTGACTTCCGGCAATGATTTTCTGATTTTTCCGAATCAAAAAATCCGGGGATTTTTTAAAAAAATGCAGCACATTCATGTGCTGCAAATCCGAATTTTGTCCGGCGATGAATCGTCAGAAAAATCCGGAGGGCTGAATAGCAAGGAACGCCGGTGTGGACACACTCGGCAAATTTTGAAAAAAATCAGCTTGCTGCTTTTTCTCAAAATTCATTTTTTGGGAGTACCCAAACCCCTGATAAAAGTCACGAAAGGATAACCAATGGGAACAGAACGAAAACGTAACTGTTTGATAAAATTTTATGTCACTGATGAAGAAAAAGAGTTCATCTTGGAAAAGATGAAAGCTGCCAATATTGATAATCTGAGTGCATATCTCCGCAAGGTTGCAATTGACGGTAAGATAGAAATTCATGACCTTTCTGAAATGAAAGAACTTAACTATAATCTCCGCAAAATCGGAGTAAATATCAATCAGATTACTAAGAGAATCAATGAAACAAATTCCGTATTTCGTGAAGATGTACGGGATATCCAGAACAAGCAAGAAGAAATATGGCAGCTGCAAAAATATATTATTTCAACGATAAAAAATAACGTTCCTAAAAATGATTAATCTTGATTGGATTCTTATGCTTAATCAGGAGGTGAAATTTTAAATGGCGTATGCTACGGTCCACCCTATTAAGGCTACTTTAGGAAAGGCAATTGACTATATCTGCAATAAAGAAAAAACTGAAAACGGAAAGTGGATTTCTTCATACAATTGTCAATATCAGATAGCCGAACACGAATTTGAATTTACCAGAAAAGAAATGAATGACAGAATTGAACTTCTTGCCTTTCATGCTATTCAGTCTTTTCAAAAAGGTGAAGTCACACCGGAACAGGCTCATGAAATCGGTATGGAAACTATGAAAAGAATGCTTGGCAATCAGTATGAATTTGTAATTGCAACTCATGTTGACAAAGCTTGCATACATAATCATATAATTATAAATTCTGTAAATTTTCAGAATGGGAAATCATTTTCAAGAGAGCATGACAGGAAACAATCTCCGGCATGGATGGAAATGAAAAAGTACAGTGATCAGATTACTTCTGAACGTGGCTTATCTGTAATTCACACTTCTAAAGGTAAGGGCATGAGCCATTATGAATGGGAACTTAATCAGAGCGGTCAGAGTTGGAAGAAAAAGCTTAAAATCATTATTGATGAAACGCTTAAAAGTTCAAAAAGCTTTGATGAATTTCTTGACAAAATGAGAGCGCAGAACATTGAAGTAAAGTATCAGGATTATGTAAAAAAGTCCGGCAAATGTCTTGGATTTAAAATGCCCGGACAGAAATATTTTATATATTCTCAAAAGTTCGGATGGTACTATGAAGAAGCGCAGCTGAGGAAAAGAATTGACCGTATTCTTACAAGAAAATCTGATTATAAAGCAAAGCAGATTACTAATCCTGACAAACGAATCAGAGAATTTTTTAATCTGTCCGATGATAAATTTGATTCATATGGAATGCAGAGATGGGGCAAGATTCAAAATCTCAAAACAGGTTTTAAAACTATTGCTTATCTCAATGAAAACGGCTTTGAAAATGCAGATGATTTTTTCAGAAATTATGATGAATTGGCAAGCAGAAAAATGCAGAATTCAGAAAATATCAATGCACTTGAAAGTAAAATAAAATTTGACAGTTACAGGCTGAAGTACCTGAAAATTTACCGGCAGTACAAGCCGATATCAGAGCAGTATAAAAAGGCTGTTTTTCAGGATAAATATTTCCGAAAACATGAGGACGAACTGCTGCTGTTCCAAGAGGCTGTTGAGGAATTAAAGAAGACTGAAAAGTCAAAAGTTCTTCCGAATGTTGCCTTATTGGCAGACGAAATCAAGAGTTTATCAGAGCAAAAGAATAAGCTTTACATTGACAATAAAGCCATTGATGTAAAGCTTCGTGAATATGATTCAATCAGAAAAAATCTTGATAAAATTCTTGAAGATTCCGTATTCAGGCAGGAACGTGAACAACGTGAAAATCATGATGAACGGCAAAGAAATAATGATATTCAGATTTAGATATATTTACAATTGCTAACGTGAAAAAAGCATGAAAGGAATTTATATGAAAACATCAAAGTATTCAAGTCTTTCCAAACAGGATTTAATTGAAATCCTTGAAAAGATTCCGGATTAT
>CAMCMW010000357.1 GCA_945876155.1 uncultured Ruminococcus sp.
CGCTGGAGGAGGTGTTGTATCTACCAGATACATTATGATTCTTGATACATTCGTTAAAACACAGGTAAAAAAATTTTAAAAGGAGTAATTATTATGCCGAAATTTGTTAATTCCCCAACTTATAACACAATCGATTCTACGTCAGCCAGCTTTATTGATTTAGGTGAGTTTGAAGCGTTTCAGTGCGAAACCAATTCAAACGGTTGCTTAAGTGTGATTCCTACTGAGAGTGGGAAGCGCATCAGATTCGGAAAATCGCTTCTGGAAACTATAGGTGATCCAGATGCCGTAAAAATGCTGTTTAAAGGTGAGAAACTCGCAATCTGTACAGTACCGTTAAATACGCCAGGTTCGTACGCCTTGAAAAAAGGCGGTGTTCTGTATGCCACCCAGCTTGCTGACCAGATTATTTCCTTGAACCCCAGCTTGAAATTCGCTGAAAATGCTTCAACGAGATGCGGTGAAATCTTACAGGTACAGAAAATGTCTGATGATAGTCTTGCTGCCATTATTACATTTGAGTAAACAATTGATCAAGCGGATGTGCTGACCTATCCCGGCACATCCGAATTACATTAGAAGGAGAGTATTATTATGAGTAAAAATGCAAAAATTGTTAATGACGTAAATGATGTTAAGAGCAAATCGCTCACACCCGTCAACGAAACATTTAATCTGGATGACGGCAAATATACAGGAATTATTACTGATGCGTTCTTTTATAGTGACGACAGAGTGATGATTAAGATTAAATTGCCTGATAAAAAAATATTTCTTATCGCAACTGACGCAGAAAGAGTTGAACGCTACCCGTTTTCACGGCTTCTTATGCAGGCTGATATACAGTATATTGAAGATTTAGAAGGCTTGAAAGTCGACTTCGCCGTAAAAAACAATACATCTGAAAGCGGTATAATTTATTCTAATGTTAAAAAAATATCGCTTGCCTCGTAAATTATATTATCCGGGATTCCGTTCATTCGGAATCCCGGTTTATATGAAAGGATGGTTGCTATGGGGAAACTTCTGAGTAAATCAGCACCTGTTCAGAATCTGGACTCACTTTTGTTAAGCAATCCTGTTAATGAAATAAAGGAGTCAATCAGGGAATTTGGTTCACAGAAAATAAGCCGAAATGAGATGGAATGTCTCTCAGCAAATGAACCATATTATCCGGTGATTCCGGTAGATAATAAAAGCTATCTGCTGGCAGTAAACTCAAATCGTTTTACTGGATTGTTATGGCTTGCAAGCTGGTTTGAGATTGAGTCAGCGTACAGGGACAAGAATAACGTATGCCGTGTAAGACTCAGGGTTAACGGGAAAATAATTGAGGTAGATTATGATATGCTGTATCCTAAGGGTATAACAAAGATTGGCAAGTACGGGATTATTTTCGACTTTGATAATGCTGATGCTCTGAGCAGATATTTATTTCAAAGAATTTCCAGGCTTGAACTTGAAGAACAGGCGCATGCTATCGGATTTGTGAAGCATGACGGTCAGCTGACATTTGAAGCATATGACAGAGAGCCACAGGTTCTCCAGTATACTAAGGACTTAACCATAAGTGAGTACACAGAAGGACTGAATAAGCTCCTCACAAATACTTCAATAATGTTCGCACTGTGCTGTAGCTGCGCATCGTTGTTCCTTGCGTATCTGAGTATGAAGTGCGGAATTAAGTTACAGTCTTTTATAATCTCATTTTATGGAAAGACTACAACAGGGAAAAGTACGGCACAGGCATTGATGGCATCAGTGTACACAAAGCCTGATGACAAGAAAATTTTTATTCCTTTTTTTGGCACACTTAACGCCATAGTGAAGAATTTGTCTCAAAAATTCGGAATACCTCAGATTTTTGATGAGGCTACGGTATCGTCAAACGTTAGTATGGAAAATCTGTTTTATACCATAACTCTTGAACAGGATAAGAGCAGATGCAATTCCAATGCTGATCTGAGAGAATCTGACACATGGAAGCTTATTGTAATCACATCGTCAGAAAATTTTCTGCTTACGGAGAATCGTATGCATAACAAAGGACTTGATGCACGATTGCTGAGTTTCGGAGATTTAAGGTATACTGACAGCCGAGAGCACAGTGACATGATACATGAGTTCTGTGGTAATAACTACGGTATACTCGGAAAAAAACTGGCGGAATATCTGATAAGTGCAGATCCGGATAAAATTATTGAAGAATATGAGGCGTGTAAAGGGAGCATGAGAAATGCAGTAGGAGAGGAAAAATTCTTTGACCTTACTGAAAGGCTCGTAAATGAATACGCCCTTATACTGCTTGCTGCAAGGGTTCTTGCTGATATCGGTATGAAAATTGATTCAGAGGGTATAACAGCTATACTTGTCGAAAACCATGATGAAGTCTGTGAGAGAAGTAACATTGCTGAGAAGTATTATAACCACATTATAACATATTCGGCACTGAATCCGTTCCTGTCCGGCATCAAAAAAGACGAATCAAACAACACGGTGGCTTTTGTTGATGAACTTTTCCTGAGAATTCTTGAAAAACACGGTGCTTCAAACACAGACCTTGTAATTAAGGAACTTGATTCTGCCGGATATATTTTCAGACGAAAGCAGGGCTCAATAAAAAACAGACTCCGCTTCAATGGGGCTCTTGTGAATTGTTATGAACTGATTCTTCCCAAGGACGATTATGATGCTGATGAGGGTTGTTTATCCCTTGAGTACGTGCTTACAAATTATGAGGGGTTAGATGATGAATAATGGTTGTTAAAAAAATTAAATTCAAAAGAGGTTTTTTAAAGCATGCAAATTATAAAAATGGCTATCATGTGTATGAGGGCATGGAAACGGTTGCAGACAGCAAAGAACCGGGAATGCCTGACAGCATAATAAAGCTGCTTTACAGAATCTATGATGAATTGGAAAATCGTGAAGAAGAATAAATAAAGGCTGATGGCGAGAAATCGCTT
>CAMCMW010000358.1 GCA_945876155.1 uncultured Ruminococcus sp.
CAAGAGCAGAAATTATTGAACCACTGGTGAAACTGCGTGAAAAGTGCCTTGACACCGACTGTATGGGTATCTGCAAGGCTGTGTTCGACTTTGTTACCGAAATGGGAGTACAGAAAAGAGTGGGGGGTATAATCAAGGAGTTTAAGGAAAAGGGAATGGTTTACCTTGCCAAGGAGTTCAGAAGGATATGGGGTATCTTTACCGATATTCTCGATACCCTTGCACAGACAGGCGGCGAAATATCTCTGCCGGAATTTTACGACCTGTTTATGATGATGCTGCGACAGGTAAGCTATTCAGTACCGCCCCAGACCCTTGACGGCGTAAGGATTTCACCTGCTGAAACGGCACGACCGGACAATCCGGCTGTAGTTTTTGTGGCTGGTGTAAACGACGGCTTTTTCCCGCCGAACGTCAGCCAGTCGGGTATTTTAAACGACAGGGACAGAATGTTGTTTGAGCAGTCGGGCATAATTCTTTCAAGGAAGAACGAGGAACTTGTTGCGGACGAAAAACTCATAGTCTACAAGACCCTCACCCACGCCTCAGACAGGCTTTACATCTCCTATCCGATTAAGGACAGCTCCGGTTCAAACAGGTATCCGTCCTCCGTGTTAAAGCAGATAACGGGAATGTTCGACAACGATATACTGGAGTTTGCATCTGAAAAAAATCTTGTCAGCTACTGCTCCACTCCCAAAGCTGCGTACTTAAATCTTGTGAGATACTTCGGTGAGAGCAGCAGTGAAACCGAAAGTATAAGGGCAGTCCTTGAAAAGAACGAGGAGTACAGTACAAGAATAAAGTACCTTGAAAGCGTCAGCCGTGAGGGAAGGCTTGAAGTCAGTGACAGCAATCTTATGCGACAGCTTTACACCGAAAAACTCAACATCTCCGCCACCGCAATTGACGATTACAACACCTGTCATTTCAAGTATTTCTGCCGGACTGGTCTGAAACTGCGTGTGAGGAAAAAGCGTGCCGTTGACCAGATTGGCGTGGGACTTATTACCCACAAGTGCCTGGAGGAGATTTTTGCATCATGCAGTACCAAGGAAGAATTTGACAGCTTAACTCATGAGCAGATAAGAGAGTTTACGGAAAAATGCAGTAAAGACTACATAGAGGAAACTCTCGGCGGTGAGGACCTGCAGACCCCTGCGGCAAAGGCGGCAATTGATACTATCTGCGACGGTATTGAAGACCTGGTAAAGCATATACAGGCTGAGCTTGCACAGTCACAGTTCCGTCCGGCGGCGTTTGAGCTGGACATAAGCGAGGGCAACGACAAGCCGGTTCTTAAAACTGACGACGGCATTGAAATATGGCTCAAAGGTGTTGTGGACAGAATCGACGTCTATGAGGAAGGGGATAAGAAGTACCTGAGGGTTATCGACTACAAGACAGGTACAAAAGTGTTCTCAATCGCCTCACTGCTTTACGGTATCAATATGCAGATGCTTATATATATGTTTTCTGTTACTTCGGAAACGGGTAAATTCAAAGACTTTGACCCGGCTGGGGTACTGTATCTGCCGTCCGGCTCAGCAGGGTGCGGACGTAAAAGGGACGACGACCAGACCGTTGAGGAGTACCTTGATTCCCACTACAAGATGAATGGTGTTATACTGCGTGACAGAGCAGTCTTGAACGCAATGGAAAAGGACATCAGGGGGATATTCATTCCGGCGGCAGTGAAAAAAAGTGACAAGGGGACTGGTGAACCAGACCTTGACAGCCGCCGTTCCTCAACACTTTCGGCTGAGAATTTCAAAAAGCTGAGAAAGTACACGGACGGTATTCTGAAGAAGATGTGCGATGAACTCTACAGCGGAAAAATTGAGGCTGACCCTTATGTGACAAATCAGAAAAATCCGTGCGATTACTGTGATTACTGGTCGGTGTGCGGAAATACTCCCCTTAAAGACTATCACAGTCCGGCGGAAGATGCACAGGAACAAATGATGGAAATACTCGGAGGTGAAGAAGATGAGCAAGTGGACTGATGAACAGAAAGCCGCAATTGACGCAAGAGGCTGTTCCCTTATCGTTTCTGCCGCCGCCGGAAGCGGAAAGACTTCGGTACTGGTGGAAAGGCTCATTAATATCATAAAGGACAGTGAACACCAGACCCCGGTGGAAAAGATGATAGTGGTTACGTTCACAAAGGACGCCGCCGCTGAAATGAAACAGCGACTTGCAGCGTCACTGTCAAAGCTGATTGAGGAGAACCCACAGGACGCCTGGCTTGCAAGACAGAATTCAATGCTGGGCTGTGCGGCGATATCAACTATTACTTCCTTCTGCTTTGACCTTTTAAGGAGCAATATCAGTCAGCTTTCCTTTTCCTCCGGATTCAGAGTGGCAGACGAGACGGAAGAGGCGGTAATGCGCACTGAGGCATACAGGAAAACCTCTGATTACTTCTACAGCGAACGCTATGAGGACATGATGGTACTGCGAAGAAACTTCTGCAAGACCAGTGACTTCGCCCTTGAAAACATGATTTACGACCTCTATGAATGCGTTGCCTCTGTACCGTTTTTTGAGCTGTGGCTGGACGGTGCTGCGGAGAAATATGACAGCGGTATCTACAGCCAGACCTATTCAAAGTTCATAGACAATGACATAAAGGTTTGCGTTGATATTTTCAAAAAGGCTGAAAGTGCCGCACTGAAACTTGGCAATGACAAGGTGTCTGAACTGGTAAACACGGAAAAGTACGGCTTTATGAGCGGGCTGGAGAAGTATAACGAGAGTGATTACTGTGCATTTGCGGAGATACTTGCCGGAATCAGTTTCCAGAGATTTCCCCCTCCCAGAAAGACTGACGACAGGGATTTAAGGGATATTGTTTCTGACTGCCGCAGCCGTTACAAGGAGCTTATCGGTTCACTTGCTGAAAAAGCGTCGGTATTCAGCCACGACGAGGAGGACATGAAAAAAAGCCGTGAGATACTG
>CAMCMW010000359.1 GCA_945876155.1 uncultured Ruminococcus sp.
GTTCGCTTCGTGCGTATCGGCTGATAGTAAACTAAAAATAAATTTTTCGTTTACTATAAGTTGTAAAAAATGTAATACGGAGGTGTAAAAAATGAACAGCAATTCCAATCGACCGCTTATCGGTATTATAACAGCAAGTGCCTGCCGAAGTGAACAGCGTCAGATTCTGGACGGAATTATCAGTCAGGCACAGAAACTTGGTGCAGATACAGCAATTTTTTCAAACATATATAACTCTTCTGAATACTATGCTAATATTGACGAGGAAAATAAAATTTATGACCTGATAGTTTCCAAAAAGCTTGACGGTCTGATATTGACTGCTGAATCAATACTGAATCCGCAGTTACAGCACTATATCTATCAGAAGATAATAAGCCGGAGCGATATTCATGTTGTTGTATCCGGTGCAGAGATTCCGGATTTTCCATGTATAAACAATGATGTGGAATCCGACATTGAAAAGATTGCAGATCATCTTATTGAGGTTCATGAATTTACTGATATTGACATACTTACCGGTCCAAACGGCAATGAAAGTTCCTGCATACGTATCAGCGGCTATAAGAAATCCCTGCTTGCCCACGGTATTCCATTTGAAGAAAGTAAAATTATTTACGGTGATTTCTGGATTAACTCGGGTGAAATGCTGGCGAATGAATATTTAAACGGAAAACGCAGGCTGCCCCAGGCTGTTCTCTGCTCCAATGATTATATGGCTTACGGCTTATGCGATACCCTGGTTCTCAGCGGTATATCAATTCCGGAGGACATAACTGTTATAGGTTACGAATATGTAGGAGAACGTTTTTACCATGCGCCGATTCTTACTACTTTTCAGAGAAATCGTCAGGGAGTAGGTGCGAGTGCAGTAAACAAGCTGTGGAGCATGATAAACGGTACCGAACCTGAACCAGTATCAGTTGAAGGATTCATTATCCCGGGCAACAGCTGTTCCTGCGGAAGTGATAATCAGCAGGTTTTAAAAGAATTGAGTACTGTCCGCTGTGAACAATATTACAATCAGCTTAATTTAACCGGAAACTTTGAGCAGCAGCTGACACTTTGCAGTTCAATCAATGACTATATTCGTACACTTCAGGATTTTTCATATCTGATTCGTGATGTTATCGGAGTTTATCTGTGCCTGCGTGAAGACTGGTGTCAGTCACAGATTTCCCCTGTTTCTTCTGATGAATGGGACACTGAACAAATGTTGTGTTACAGAATTATCAGTCCTGAACCAGCAAATGACGTTAACACTGAAACCTTTTTTCACAAGCCGGAACTTTATCCTGAAACGATGATAAAAACCGCAAACGGAAGTGTGTTGTACTTTTGTCCTGTTTTCTTTTCCGGAAAAACACTGGGGTATATTATTCTGCAATATGATCATCCGGACAGTTATGATATGATTTTCAGAGAATGGCTGAAAATTGCTTCAAACGCACTTGAAATGCTCCGTATGAAAAATGATATAAATACTCTTCTTGTATGCAGGGATCTTTCTGCTCTTCATGATTCCGTTACAGGACTTTACAATGAAAATGGACTGGTTCATGAACTGAAACATTCACTGGCAGGTGCGAATCCAGATGATAATGTTATATTGATACTTGTAAGGTCAGCGCTTTTTACTGATAAAAGCAATCTGAAAAACAGGAAAACACATATACATATTGATATGAAAATTGCTGAAAATATTCAAAAAGCTGTTACCGGCGAAAATGAATTCTGCGCCAGATTAAATGACAATCTTTACGCCTTTGCAGCGGTGGGAGCATACTCTGAAAATTATGGGACATTGCTTGCAGATAAATTGAAAATAATTATACAGCAGGCATCACTTAATTATGGAAAGTATGCGCTGGATTCATTGATAATTTGTCAGCACCTTGAAAAAGTCCGGGACTTCAGCTTTAAAGAAACAACACTGAAAATGAAAGAGGAAATGAATCAAAAAATCAATACTCTCTCTGAGAAAAAACTGAACAGCAATTATGCGGACTACTTAGAACTGAGAAACAAAATTTATCTTGATCCTCAGGAAGACTGGGACGCTAAGAAAATATGTTATGATTTTTGTCTGAGCTGCGGTCGTTTCCGTATAGCTTACAAGAATATTTTCGGTATAAGTTTTCATCAGGACATAATTCAGAGCCGCATCTCACTTGCCAAACATCTCCTTATCACAACAAAAATGAATATATCATCTATTGCCAGCCGCTGCGGATATGATGACGACAAGCATTTCATGCACCAGTTTAAACAGTCAGCTGGTATTTCGCCAAATATGTACAGAAAAAATGAATGAATTGTATGGTATTATCTCCATGATTATTAAATTTTCGATATAGTTTGTCTTGCGGATATTATTCATTTATTCCAGAAATTTCAATGTGAATATTGTAATTCAAAGAAAAACAAAACAAGATTAATAGTTGACAAATTAACTATAATGGTGTATATTTATAATAAGATACTGTTAACGGGGAATTAATATGTTAAAAAACAACGAAAATAATTCAAATATCATAGCCGATGTAAGTATTAAGTTAGGTAATGCTTTAAAGCCATCTGATAATTTAGGAATAACACAGGAGTATACAGGTAATCGTAACCTTTGGGATTCAGATAAATCAAAAAAAAGAATTCAAAGAAGAAGTCTTTGGTGATAATAAAACAATAGTGGACGAAGATGGTATTGTTTTGCATAGCAACCATAAAGCAGCTAAGAAAAAATATTGAGGAGGATATGCTAAACACGCTGCTGAGGTTGACAATGCTGCAGTAAAAGAAGGTTCTGAAATATTACTTGATGAACTGAAAAAATCAGCAATTGAATTTTTGAAAAATTCAAATAATCCAGCATTAAATTCAAGCAAGGCTGTTATAGAAAACATTACGGGTCTGAAAAATAAACTGTGTAAATGCAAAAACCCTTAAATTTTTGACAATAC
>CAMCMW010000360.1 GCA_945876155.1 uncultured Ruminococcus sp.
TACAAATAAGAGGAATTTTGTTTTCAGAATCGTTACTTTGCACATTTTTCGGCTGAAAGTTTGTTGATGATAGACAAGTAATTCTGTAGTGCATGGCGGTTGACTTGTTTTGTAAAAAATGCTATAATCTAATCAGATAAATTATCATGGTAGTGTTTCTGATGTGATAATATTATAGCACAGGAATATCAGAAAGACGAAAAATATCCTAAAATATATTATTAGATAATACCGGAATTAAAATTATCTGATTGGAGACGAAATGAAAAATGAAACTACTCAAAAGTTAAGCGAAATACTTTCTGAATTAATAGAAACAAAAAAGGACAGCGATTATACTTTAAGTGAAAAAAAGCAGGCAGGCTTAATGAACATACCGTATCAGACATTTCACAAATATGTTAACGGAACTGCTGAATGTCCAATTGGAAACCTTGTTAAAATTTCAAAATACTACAATGTTACCACTGATTACTTGCTTGGACTTACTGACAATCCGTCAATTAACCCAGATATTCAGAATGCTTGTGAAGTTACTGGGTTGAGTGAAAAGTCGGTTGAAAATCTGATTGAGGTCAGGAGTTATAAAAATGATTTTTTCAATCCTGTTGATGAATTTATAAAATGTTCTGATTTTGATATGTTTGTACTTTATATACATGAATATATTATGTCAATCCTGTGTACTGAAGAAGAATATAATGATGCACCGGATAAAGTGAGAGTGATTCTTCGGTTTATGGAAAGCAATCAGTTGTCTGCCCGTGATTTGGAGGTTATGGGAATCAAATTTCGGAACAATAATAGAATTTCGCTGAGTATAGAAAGAGAAATAAACAATCTGACAAGAGATTTTCTTGACAAGCTAACTGAAAAACTTCTGAAAAACAATCCGGATTTGCATGATATGAGATATTACGGAGTTTACGATGAGGAATTATAACCCCAAGAAAGAATAAATCCGGTGAAGTAATATCCTACACCATAAGGGTATACCACGGCTATGACAGCAAGGGCAAGCGGCTGAAACCCTACACCATGACTTACAAACCTGCTCCCGGAATGACAGCTAAACAGGTTGAAAAGGAATTGCAGAAGATATCCCTTGACTTTGAGGAACGCTGTCAAAAGGGTATTGCCGGAAACGCTGAGAAGATAACGCTTGAAGAGTTCGCAAAGGTGTACCTTGAAATAAAAAAGCCGTCTTTTTCTGAGCGCACCTATGACGCATATTCAAAATCCATTGACAGCTTAATCATTCCGGCTCTGGGTTCGCATAAGATAAGTCAGATTAAACCGGCTCATGTTCAGATGTTTGTACAACAGCTTTGTAATATGCCGAAAAGCAGGGGTAAAAACGGCGAAAAACTTTCTGAATCATCAGTCAGAAGATACCTTGCAATATTACAGTCAATATTCAGACTGGCAGTTAAACAGCGGATAATTACAGACAGTCCGGCAAAAGCTGAATACCTGGAACTGCCAAGAGTGATACCGCCTAAAACAGAGATTTTCTCAAAGCAGGAGGCGGCGAAAATGCTGTCTTATCTGGAAGAAGAAAGTCTGCAGTTTCAGACATTGATTCAGCTTGCTATTATGACCGGCGCACGCATAAAAAATAAAGGAGCAGGATTGCTAAATTAATAGTTTTCCTGCTCCTATTCTTTTATTATATGGCTGTAACTTTCAGCCGTTTTTAATAGTTTTTTATTTTAATGGCGCACTAATAGCGCACTACGACACAGTAAAATAAAAAGTACGCCGCTTACAACATCATGCAAACGGCGTACCTATGGGATTTGTGTGGAGCTGTTTATCGGATTCGAACCGACGACCTCTTCCTTACCAAGGAAGTGCTCTGCCTGCTGAGCTAAAACAGCGTAATAATATTATACACCCGATTGAGGAAAAAGTCAAGGGGGTAAATATAGTAAACTAAAAATATTTTTTTAGTTTACTATTAGCCGATATGCACGGAGCTTACGAAGTAAGCGTATGTGCAAGGCAATAAAATAAATTGTTATAAAGTGGAATGGTTGGGATAGGTGGATTCGAACCACCGGAATGACGGAGTCAAAGTCCGCTGCCTTACCACTTGGCTATATCCCAGAATGACTCTAATATTATACCACAAATTCCGGTACTTTGCAAGAGGGGACACGAAAAAATAAAATTTTTACCAATTGTACAGCAGCGGTCAAAATTTGTTGACAGTAGAAATAATGTGTGATATAATAGTCATAGTTGTATTTTATAGGTTTTTTCTGTAATGTACAGTTGAATTTATACTGCCTGAAAAATAGTAAACGAAAAATTTTTTTTAGTTTACTATCAGCCGATATGCACGGAGCTTACGAAGTAAGCGGATGTGCAAGGCTATAAAATAAATTATTATAGTGAAAGCAAATTTTTTTTGCGTTCACTATATTTCTAAGTTTTGCGGAGGTAAATATGCAGGAAAAAAAGAAGGATAAAAGCGGCACAGAAAATTTACTGTCGCTGAAAACTTTGTTTGAAAGACTGAAAAAATTCTTTGTGATATGGCTTGTTGCGGCACTGATAATCGGGGTACTGAACGTGGGCTACAGCTTTGGGGTAAAGGTGCTTACCGGAAGTGTTGAGACGGTTGTTAATTTCAGCTTTGACGGAATCGAATCAGGTGTTGACCCCAACGGCAACAAGTTTGACGTAAACTCAATGAAATCGGAGAAACTTGTCCAGGCGGCGGCTGACGAACTGGGTCTTGAAATTGACGCCGGGCACATACTCAACTATATTTCGATTGACGGTATTGTTCCGGCAAATGTTATAAGCCGTATAACAAATTACAATTCCATATTCGCTTCAGACGATATAAAAACATCACGATATATCCAGGAGACAACATATTATCCGACACAGTATAAAATCTCCATAGAGTGTCACGAGGCAGGACTGAGCAAAAAGGAATCAGC
>CAMCMW010000361.1 GCA_945876155.1 uncultured Ruminococcus sp.
ATAAGGACGCTTTCCGGTTCGTTTGTCAATAAGTCCCACCGGTTTAAGTGGACCGAAACGCATTGTGTCCTCTCCTCTTTGTGCCATTACCTCAACAGGCATACAGCCCTCGTACACCTTGAAATCCCTTTTGTCAAACTCTTTTAAGGGTGCGCTTTCAGCAGTGATAAGGGCATTGTAAAAGGCAAGGTACTCTTCCTTGTTCATAGGACAGTTTATATAGTCAGCATCGCCCCTGTCATAGCGTGAGGCAAAGAAAACTTTTTCCTTGTCAAGGCTGTCAAAGGTGACAATAGGAGCGGCGGCGTCGAAGAAACTCAAGTAGTCACCGCACTTTTTCCTGATACTCTCAGCCAGTCTGCCGGCGGTGAGAGGGCCTGTTGCGATTATGACGATACCGTCCTCCGGAATCTCCTCAACCTCTTTGTCTATCACTTTTATAAGCGGATTGGACATTATTTTTTCAGTAACGCTGTCGGAAAAATTCTCCCTGTCAACTGCCAGTGCGCCCCCTGCCTCAACGGCGTTTGCCTTTGCACAGGGTACTATGAGAGAACCCAGTTTCTCCATTTCCTCTTTTAAAAGTCCGGCGGCGGAATCATGCCTTGCCGCTTTGAGGGAGTTGGAGCAGACAAGTTCTGCCAGTCCCTTGTAATGATGCGCCGGAGTGTATTTATGAGGTTTCATCTCATAAAGCTCCACTTCAATTCCGGCATTTGCAATCTGCCACGCCGCCTCACAGCCGGCAAGTCCACCGCCTATAACTTTAACCATTCATATCTCCTTTAAGTCAGATCCTTTTCATATCCGCAGTCCGGCTTTTCGCACACAAGCTTTCCGGACTTGCCGCCCTTTTTGAAAAGGGTGTTTCCGCATTTCGGACACTTATCCTCAACCGGCACGTTCCAGGTCATGAAATTGCAGTTTGGATAGTTGTCACATCCGTAAAAGCTTCTGCCCTTTTTGGACTTTTTGAGTATTATCTTCTGTCCGCAAAGAGGACAGTTTCCCTTTGTTTCCTGAACGATTTTCTTGGTATTCTTACATTCCGGGAATCCGGGACACGCAAGAAACTTTCCGAATCTTCCGATTTTTATTACCATTTTTCTTCCGCACTGCTCACAGACTACGTCAGTTTCCTCGTCCGGAACCTTAACTCTCTTGCCGTCCATAGCCTTTTCAGCCTTTTCAAGAGTTTTTTCAAAGTCCTGATAAAATGCGTCAAGAGTGTCTACCCAGTCTGTTTCTCCACGCTCCACAGCGTCAAGGTCGTTTTCCATTTTAGCGGTAAACTTTGCGTCAACAATATGCTTGAAGTGGTCTTTCATAAGGTCTGTTGTGACCTCTCCCAGAGCAGTCGGTTTAAGCTGTTTTCCCTCTCTTTCAACGTAAAGACGGGAAATTATTGTTGTGATTGTAGGAGCATAGGTACTCGGTCTGCCGATACCGTTTTCTTCCATTGTCTTGATGAGTGACGCTTCTGTAAATCTTGCCGGAGGCTGTGTGAAGTGCTGATTGCCGGCAATGTCCTTCAGCTTTAAAATGTCATCTTTTTCGATTGGAGGCAGCATTTTATTGTTTTCCTCGTCCTCGTCCTTTTTCTCCTCGTAAAGCTTTGTGAAACCGTCAAACTTAACGGAATATCCCGACGCCTTGAACGTACAGCCCTCAGCCTCGATTGTTACTGAAACAGTGTCCAGCAAAGCATTTGCCATCTGGCTTGCAATAAAGCGTTCCCACACAAGCTTGTATATCTTGAACTGGTCTGTTGTAAGGCTTGCCTTTACCTTTTCAGGAGTAAGGTCAGGAATTGACGGACGGATTGCCTCGTGAGCGTCCTGTGCGTTCTTCTTTGATTTGAAAACTCTCGGTGACGGCGGAAGATATTCCTTGCCGAATATATTTTCAATGCACACAGCTGCTGCGTCCCTTGCCTCGTCAGAAATTCTCAGGCTGTCCGTTCTCATGTAGGTTATAAGACCCACAGCGCCCATACCCTCTATCTCAACGCCCTCATAAAGCTCCTGCGCCGCTTTCATGGTACGCTTTGCCTGAAAACTCAGACGCTTTGACGCTTCCTGCTGAAGTGTTGATGTGATAAACGGCGGTGACGGCTGTTTCTTTGTAACTCTCTTTTTGACTTCTGTTACCACATACTGTGCATTTTCAAGCCTTTTGAGTATATCGTCAGTCTGTTCCTTGTTTTCAAGTTCTGCCTTATTTCCGTCAATGTTGGCAAGCTTTGCAGTAAATACCTTTCTGCTTGACGGTGCAGAAAACTTGGCGTCAATGCTCCAGTATTCCTTTGGCTCAAAATTCTTAATCTCATTTTCCCTGTCAACAATCATTCTCACCGCAACAGACTGCACTCTTCCGGCTGAAAGTCCCCTCTTGACCTTTTTCCACAGAAACGGACTGAGTTTATAACCCACGATTCTGTCAAGGATTCTTCTTGCCTGCTGTGCGTTTACCAGGTCAAGGTCGATTTTATGGAGATTATCCATACCGGCTTTGATACCCGATTTTGTGATTTCGTTGAATGTTACACGGTTGTTGTCGTTCAAATCCAGACCCAGCATCTGCGCTATATGCCATGATATAGCCTCTCCCTCACGGTCCGGGTCAGTTGCGAGATATATTTTATCGCTTTTTTTAGCGTACTTTTTCAGTTCCTTGATAACGTCCTCTTTGCCTTTCATGTTTATATACTGAGGCTCAAAATGATTTTCAAAATCAATGCCCATTTTTGATTTAGGCAAGTCCCTGACGTGTCCCATTGAGGCGATAACCTCATAATCTCCCCCAAGATATTTCTTTATAGTTTTAGCCTTGGCAGGAGACTCCACAATTACAAGATCTGACATATATGTTTACATTTTCCGCACGATTACGGAAAACTCTCCTTTCGTTTATTTTTTGCAGTGATTACTGCGGTGTTTTCTTTTTCGTAAGT
>CAMCMW010000362.1 GCA_945876155.1 uncultured Ruminococcus sp.
GGCGGTTCATTTAAATCGCTGCGCTCTTAAATGAATAAAGCCGCCGTGGATAAATCAGATTTTTCTTAGTTTAATTGTGCCGAAAGTTAACGTATTTTTTATGAAAAAAACGGCGGCTTTTTGTGGAGTTTCGCCCTCTGCGGAGGGCGACCAAGGGCTTTGCCCTTTGGAAACCCACAGCCTTTGAAAAGGCTGGCGAAACTTTTGGTTCGCCGTTCGGCGGGCTTAGTTGACTTTCTCGCAAAAAAACTGCTGCACCAAACGGTACAGCAGCTTATATCACTGTTTTGCTCTGTTCTTAGCTCTCTGTGTATTGCTCAGTATTCTCTTTCTGATACGGATATTCTCAGGTGTTACTTCAAGCAGTTCATCGTCCGCTAAAAATTCAAGGCTGTCCTCAAGGCTCAGACGTCTTGGGGGTACAAGTCTCAGCGCATCGTCAGAACCGCTTGCACGGGTATTTGTCAGATGCTTTTTCTTGCAGACGTTTACTACTAAATCTTCTGTTTTCGGTGACGCACCGACAATCATTCCCTCATAAACCGGAGTGCCTGCACCAATAAACAGCTGTCCTCTCTCCTGTGCGTTATAAAGACCGTAAGTAACAGCCTCGCCTGTTTCAAAGGACACAAGAGAACCGGTATTTCTTCTCGGAATCTCGCCCTTATACGGCTGGTAGCTGTCGAACACGCTGGACATGATTCCCTCACCCTTTGTATCGGTCAGGAACTCACTCTTATAGCCGAAAAGTCCTCTTGCCGGAATGAGAAATTCAAGCTTCATTCTTGAACCCTGTGGGTGCATTTCAATCATATCTGCCTTTCGTGTACCCATCTTCTCCATGACAGAACCAACGCATTCCTCCGGCACGTCGATAACAAGTCTTTCAACCGGTTCAAGCTTTTTGCCGTTTTCGTCCTCTTTGAAGAGTACTCTCGGTGTGGAAACTGAAAGCTCGTAGCCCTCTCTTCTCATATTTTCGATAAGGATAGAAAGGTGCATTTCACCACGTCCGGCAACTCTGAAAGCGTCTGTATTGTCAGTTTCCTCAACACGCAGAGAAACGTCCTTTAAGGTCTCCTTGAAAAGTCTTTCTCTCAGCTGACGTGATGTAACAAACTTGCCCTCTTTTCCGGCAAAAGGTGAATCGTTTACGGAGAAGGTCATTTCAACAGTCGGTTCGCTGATTTTTGTGAACTCTATAGGCTCAACGCAGTCGGTTGCACAGATTGTATCGCCGATTGTGATGCCCTCGATACCGCTTACCCACACGATATCACCCACCTGTGCAGTCTCCGCCGGAACTCTCTGAAGTCCCTCAATCTGGAGAAGTGAAACAAGCTTTGCATTGTTTATCTTCTTGTCCGGATTCTGATGATTGCACACCGCAACATTCTGATTGACCTTGACAGAACCTCTCTGAATACGTCCGATACCGATTCTGCCCACATACTCGTTATAGTCGATAGAGGAAACAAGCATCTGGAAAGGACCGTTTTCGTCACCCTGAGGCGGTTCAATGTAGTTTATGATAGTGTCAAAGAGAGGGATAAGGTCTGTGCCTGCCTCGTACTGGCTCAGTGAGGCTGTACCTGCTCTTCCAGAACAGAAGAGTATCGGGCTTTCAAGCTGTTCCTCGTTGGCGTCAAGGTCAAGGAGAAGTTCGAGAACCTCGTCGCCTATCTCGTCAAGACGTGCGTCCGGACGGTCGATTTTATTTACTACAATGATTATCTTGTGGTTCATTTCCAGTGCCTTGGACAAAACAAATCTTGTCTGAGGCATTGCACCCTCTGCGGCGTCAACCAGGAGCAGTACGCCGTCTACCATGCTGAGAACTCGCTCAACCTCGCCGCCGAAGTCAGCGTGTCCGGGAGTGTCTATGATGTTGATTTTTGTTCCCTTGTAGCATACTGAGGTATTCTTCGCAAGGATTGTGATACCTCTCTCACGTTCAATATCGTTGTTGTCCATGACTCTTTCAGCAACGACCTGGTTTTCTCTGAATGCACCGCCCTGTTTGAGCATCTCGTCAACCAGTGTTGTTTTACCGTGGTCAACGTGGGCGATAATCGCAATGTTTCTTAAATCTTCTCTTACCATTTTTTCATTCCTCCTGAAAATTTAGGATATTTATCTAAAATCTGATAATAAATTTTTTTCCAAGCGCTTTTTTCAGATATACGCTTAAATCCTCCGGACAGCCCATTACAAAAGCTGATTTTTTATTGCATAGGCATGCTGTCTGTCAGAATACAGGAAAAAGTAGTCCTTTACTTCCTTAGCTTTTATCAGTTTATCGTATTCTATACTGATATTTTCTGAATTTACGCCTTTTTCAGCATTCACCGTAAAATGCTTTTCTTCAAAATTAAAATAAACAGGATTGTCACCAAATTTTGACTTTATAATTTTCAGATTGTTTTTCGGCATAATGACATATCTGTGAATTAAAACATATACTATGAATCCGATTGCAACAACTATTTGAAACAAAGAGTATGATGTTTCTGAAAGCTTTGCCCCGTCTTCTAAAGCAATAAACATAGAAGACAAAGAAATACCCACACAAGCAAGAATTATTACAATGTAAATGAATAATCCCTTGTAGCCAGAGCCGCTAATTAATGCTTTCATATCGTCAAGGGTGTATACCATTTCCGATTTTACCATTAAATCCCCCTAAAACACTCAACACATCACAAAACATTTTGTTTAAAGAGCGTTTTTTTCATTGCATAAAAAATGTCCTGCATAAATATGCAGGACAAATATTGGTGGGAGAAGATGGATTCGAACCATCGAAGCTGAAAGCAACAGATTTACAGTCTGCCCCCTTTGGCCACTCGGGAATTCTCCCATAAAAATTCCGCCGACTATTGCCGGCAGATAATGGAGCTGGTGGACGGACTCGAACCCCCGACCTGCTGATTACAAATCAGCT
>CAMCMW010000363.1 GCA_945876155.1 uncultured Ruminococcus sp.
ATAAGCTTTGTGGGAAACGGTTTAAGAAAGCTTATCGAAAGGGGAGTGCCGGAGGGCAGTGATTCAGCGACTGTTGACAGAGTGCTTGCTGATTTCAAGGAGTACTACGTTGTACACTGTGCCGATAAGACTGCACCTTATGACGGCATAACGGAAATGCTTGAAAATCTTCGCAAAAACGGCTGTCTGACTGCTGTTGTGTCAAACAAGGCTGACGATGCAGTACAGGAGCTTTGCAGAAAGTATTTTGACGGTCTTTTTGATTACGCAGTGGGAGAGAGAACCGGTATTTCAAGAAAGCCTGCACCGGATTCCGTGAACGAGGTGCTGGAGAAACTGAACGTAAGCCGTGAAAAGGCAGTCTACATAGGCGATTCTGATGTTGATATAATGACCGCCAAGAACGCCGGAATGGATTCCATCATTGTAGAATGGGGATTCAGAGAGAGGGAGTTTCTGCTGAAAATGGGCGCAAAGACTATCGTTTCGGCGGCTAAGGAAATTGAGGAGATTGTTCTTGGGTAAAAAACGGGACGCCCTGTGTATCGGGACGTCCCTTTGATTGTTTATTCTTCTGCCTTTTCTTTTTCGTCCTCTTTCTTTTCCTCGTCTGTGATACCAGCCTGAAGCTTTAACAGGTCACGGATTTCAGTGAGGAGTTCTTCTTCCTTTGAGGGCTTTGGTTTCTTGACTTCCTTTTTGTGGAAGGAATTAATGATTTTAACGATGATGAATACGCAGAAAGCAGTCAGGAAAAATGTGATAACCGCCTGGAGGAAATTACCTATGTTTATGTAGGGTTCATTTCCCCATGGGATAGTAACGCCCAGGTCTTTGAAGTTTATTCCGCCGAGAACCATTCCTATAATCGGCATGAGCATATCGTCAACAAGTGAATTTACAATAGCCGTAAACGCACCGCCCACAATAACACCGACTGCCATATCAAGCACGTTTCCTCTTGAAATGAACTTCTTGAATTCACCGATAATACCGGTCTTTTCTTTGAGGGACTGCTTTAAGTTGTTTAAACCTTCTTTTTTGTCAGCCATTTTCAGCACTCCTGTATCTTTATCAATATTTTATAAAAAGATTATATCATATTATTATGGAGAATACAATATTATTTTGCAGAAAATCGGGGTATTCTATAATTTTATGTATGCTGATTTGTGAATAATTGCTGAAAACTGTTTATGGGGTATTTTCTTTTCAAGCCGGATGTGTTATAATAATGGTACGGCATTTTAATCAGAAGTTTATCTTTCATCTAAACTCAGAAAGGATATGTGAAAAATGGGAGTTACTAAACAGGAAGGTAAAAAGCTTTATGTTATAAAGCGGTTGATTGATATCGCTCTTGCTTTGCTCCTTGCAGCTGCAGCAATATTTGCAATAAGATTCGTGAAAAAGGATTTCAAAAGCATTGACCAGAAAAAAACTGCTGATGATACAGTCATCTCGTCAAATGCGGAAGGCTCAGTTCCGGAGGGACAGTCTATCTACGTTTCAGAGGCTTTTGACAATGACAAGGTGTATCAGGGTCCGCTTATACTCGTAAACAGCGAGACTGAATATAAATGGAATGAGGACGGTCTGAAAAGTATTCTTGAAGTAAGGGACAAGGACGGCACAGACTGCTACTCCGTTCTCGACAATGACGTTAAAGCGAGAAGTGCGGCGGCGTCGGCTATGAACAGTATGCTCAAAGCCTTTGCTGATGAAACAGGTCACAAGGATATCCGTGTTGACAGCGCTTACCGTTCCGTTTCAGAACAGCAGGCAATATATGACAGCTCAGAGGGTGCGTCAGAGCCGGGATTCAGCGATTACCACACCGGCTATTCAATAGACCTCAACGTTGTTGACGACGAGGGAAACAGCCTTGATTTTGACGGTACAGGTGATTACGAGTGGTTCGGGAAGAACTGCTATAAGTACGGCTTTGTACTCAGATTCCCGGAGGGCAAGGACGAGATAACCGGTCAGGGGTATCGTCCATGGCATTTCAGATACGTGGGTAAGGTTCACGCTGCATATATGAACGAAAAGGGACTGTGCCTGGAAGAATATGTAAAGGAACTTAAATCCTACCCCTACGACGGTACACATCTTGAAACCACCGATTCTGACGGTAAAAAGTACGAGATTTACTACTTCGCCGCTGATACCGCCACTGCACTGACTTCTGTTGCAGTTCCGGCAGGGTATGAGTACGAGGTTTCCGGAAACAATACTGACGGTTTTATCGTTACTGTCTGTCTGGATAAACCTGTTGTTGCGGAAGAAGAAACTGCACCGTCTGAGGAAAATAGTCCGTGACCGGACAGGACAAATCGTTTTTAGTTTTGCGGTAGCTGTTTCTTTGAGGCTCGACCGGCAGCCGGACAAAGAACATTCTGTGGGGGAGGCTGCAAAGGACAAATTTTGGATATTTTTATAGTTCTGTCAGTTTTGTCAGTTGTCATGCTTACCCCCTACAAATCGTGATGCCTGAATAAATTATTTTTGTTTTTGTGGGTTGACAAAAACAGAGTTATAGTATATAATATTAAACGATATTAAATAATCCACTGTTTTACACAAAAGAAAGCGGTAGGAGTGGCATCTCCTACCGTTTTTGCTGTCCTGTGACGAGGTTGACGCCCCTTGATGTTTACATTATAGCACAAAGGAAGATTGTTGGAATATGTTCAGTCCGGCAGTTGGTCTGAAAAAAATATCAGAATATTTTAAAAAACTTATTGATTTTTACAAAAATATGTGTTATACTTAATGTAATTAAAATAAATTAAGGTTATAATATAATGGAGGAATTACTTAAAATGAATGTGTTTGAAATTATTGGCGGTATTCTGCTGATTATTACCTGCCTGCTTGCAGTAATATTATGTCTGTTTCAGGATTCAAAGCAGCAGCAGAACATGACAGCGGCTATCA
>CAMCMW010000364.1 GCA_945876155.1 uncultured Ruminococcus sp.
ATTCCAGCATTTATATACCTATACATTAGGCAGCATCATTACCCAGGACCTTATCAGAAGCCGTATTCAGAAAGCCTGTCAGCTGTTAAAAGATAAAGACCTCTCTGTGGAAGATATTGCGCATACCTGCGGCTACAGCAGTACATCATATTTTATACGCCAGTTCAAAAGTGAAACCGGCAAGACTCCGTCTCAGTTCAGAACAGAACAGCTTTTATCTGAATAAAGAAAAATCACAGCATTAGCGTTGCTGTGATTTTTTATTTTTACGAATTTATATCTTTATGAGTATATTTCAGATATCCGATAATGATTCCGGCTAAAGCTATTGCTGTTCCTGTCAGCAGCAGTACCGGTTCAATTCGTGACTCAGCAATTATATCGCTTGCGTCAGCATAGGCATAAGGGGTTATGTATTTCAGAAATTCCGCCTGTTCACTGATATTACAGACAATGTTCATAAAATAAAGCGCAAGGGCAAGTCCCAGCCCTATTCCTATACTGCCACGCCTTATAAACGCTGAAATGCCGAAACAGATACAGGCTATTTCAAGCTGTAAAACAAGATAAGCGGTATGCAGTAATATAAACTCACGCATCTGAAAGCTCTCTCCGATTATGGCAGAGGATATCAGGCTTATTCCGACTATAATCACATTCATTGCAATTATCTGGGTAAGCACAGACATAAGTTTCTGAGTCAGTACCGACACACGGCTTACAGGGTGAGTCAGCAGAAATTCAGCAGTATGCTCCTTTTCCTCCCCTGCAAGGACTGATATTCCTGCAAGTGCCGCAAAAAATCCTCCGCCGATTCCCAGTACATTGCCGCACTCAACACCGTAAAATCCCATAAGCTCGCCAAAACTCAGCTTGTCCATTCCGAATGCGGAAGTAAAATCACCCATGTTTGAGAAAACACTGGTTACGCTGTCCATCTGGTCTTTCATTTCCGGAAACATCATGATGCACACAAACAGCATAAATGATATAGCTCCGGTCCATATTCCCCATGCTTTCACCGACTGTTTAAGTTCCTTTATGTATATCGTCACTGCTCATCGCCGCCTTTCTCATAGTAGTGCATAAATATCTCGTCAAGGTCAGGCTCAGTAATCGTCATGTCATATACAGGCAGACTGTTAATAGTATTCAGCAGTACTTTTATGTCACCGCTGTACAGAAAACTTACATAATCTCCCGCTTTTTCAACAGATTTTGCACCCAGCTGTTCGGGGACAGAATTTACACCATGAAGTGTTACACGCTTTGCACTGGTTTTAGAGAGATTTTCCACGCTGTCAAGTGCCGCTATTCTGCCGTCCTTGATTATAGCCGCTCTGGAACAGTTTTTCTGTATTTCTGAAAGAACGTGAGATGAAAGGAAAATAGTAGTACCGTCTTTGTGACGCTCTCCAAGAATGTCAAAAAATTCCTTCTGCATTAAGGGGTCAAGTCCGCTGGTAGGCTCGTCCAGTATGCACAGCCTCGGCTTATGCTGTAATGCACAAACTATAGAAACCTTTTTCCTGTTGCCCAGAGAAAGCTCCTCAACACGCTTTTTCGTATCAAGGGAAAGTCTTTCACAAAGCTTTTTTGCCTCGTCAGTACAGTTTATCTTACGCATTTTTGCAGAAAGGGATATAACCTCCCCTACTCTCATTCTGCTGTAAAAAGTCGCTTCAGACGGCATATACCCTATATCCGAAAGAATTTCCGTATTCTGGTTTACAATATCTTTTCCGAAAATTTTCGCCTCTCCCGATGTAGGGAAAATCAGTCCCAGCAGAGTTCTTATAGTAGTGGACTTGCCTGCTCCGTTAGGACCGATAAATCCGAAAAAGTCACCCTCCTCAACGGTCAGATTCAGGTCAATTATACCTCTTGCCTTGCCGTAGCTTTTGGTAAGGTCTTTTGTTTCAATAACCGCCATAAAATTATCACTCCTTATATCAATGAAAATGCCTCTTTAATATCCGAAACACCGATAAGCTTAATTTTGTATTCCCTGGGATTTATCCTCTCCAGTGACTGTTTCGGCACAACGCACATATCAAACCCCATTCTTTCAGCCTCCTTAATTCTCTGAACAGCGTTTGAAACTGCCCTTACCTCTCCGCCGAGTCCGATTTCCCCGAATACCATCATTGATTCCGGCAGCGGCTTGTCCAGTGTTCCGGAATAAAGGCACATTGCCGCCGCAAGGTCACCGGCAGTTTCGTCAATTCTGAATCCGCCTACAATGTTCATGTATACATCAAGGTTGCCGAAAAACATTCCGGCTCTCTTTTCCATTACCGCAATAATAATCGACATACGGTTGAAGTCGTACCCCTTTGCCATTCTTCTCGGCGCAGAAAATGTACTCTTTGCCGCAAGCACCTGCACTTCCGCAAGAATAGGTCGAAGTCCCTCCATAGTACAGGTAACGCAGGTACCCGAAACACCCTCCGGTCTGCCTGAAAGCAGCATCTGTGACGGGTTTTCCACTTCGCAAAGTCCCTTATCAAGCATCTCAAAAACGCCTATCTCATTTGTTGAGCCGTATCGGTTTTTCACCGTCCTCAGAATACGGGCGCTGAGATTGCGTTCGCCCTCAAAGTACAGCACAGCATCAACGATATGCTCCATAACCTTTGGACCTGCAATTGCACCGTCCTTGTTGACGTGTCCCACAATGATAATCGGTATCTCGTTATCCTTTGCCGTGTGCATAAAAAGGTTGGTACACTCCCTTACCTGCGTAAGGCTTCCCGGACTTGATGTTATTGAGGTTATGCTCATTGTCTGTATGGAGTCAATTATTACTATATCAGGGTTTGACGAGACAATAGTATCGCACACTGCTTCTGCGTCTGTGTCAGTGAGTATGTAAAGGTTTTCTGAGTCAACCCCCAGCCTGTCCGCACGGAGTTTTATCTGTCTTGCGGATTCCTCT
>CAMCMW010000365.1 GCA_945876155.1 uncultured Ruminococcus sp.
TGCTTAAAATTTTACCCCATATTCGGTATCGAATATGGGGTTTTTCTACAGTCTGCAGCCGCATTGAAAAAATGCGGCTTTTTCTTATTTATACTGATAAAGTGCAACGTTTTCAAATCCGTCAAGGAGACTGTCAAGCCTCTTGAACGCCTGAACAGTACCCCTTGCAACACAGCCCATAGGTTCTTTGGCGATGTTGCATTTAACGCCCAGTGTTCTGTTGATAAGCTTGTCGATACCGCCTAAAAGCGCACCGCCACCGGTAAGCAGGATACCGTTTTCGTAAATATCGCCAACCAGTTCAGGAGGGGTATCTTCCAGAAGATTTCTTATGGTGTCAACAATCTCAAAAATCTCGTCCTCAATAGCGTCAAAGACTTCAAGCTCGCTGATGTTAATCATTTCCGGCAGACCTTTAAGGATATTTCTTCCGCCGATATTCATTCTTACATCATCGCTGGGGTCGTAAAGATTGGTAAGCTCTTTCTTTATCTGCTCTGCGGTTCTTTCACCGATAAGCAGCTTGTGCCTTTTCTGAATGTATCTTATAATAGCCTGGTCAATCATGTTACCAGCCGTCTTTATGGAACGTGAAGTAACAACACCGTTCATAGAAACCACAGCAACATCCGTAGTACCGCCGCCGATATCCACCACAAGGTGTCCTCTTGCCTTGGACATATTCACTCCTGCTCCCAGCATAGCGGCAATAGGTTCCTGAATAAGATAAACCTTTCTTGAACCTGCGTTCATGGCAGCCTCAACCACTGCTCTGCTTTCAACGTCAGTAATAAAAGAGGGAACGCATATAACGATTCTGGGTTTGACAAGTCTGTGACCGCTTGCCTTATGTACAAATTCCCTGATAAGACATTGGGTCATCTCGTCATCAGATATAACGCCGCAGGAAAGTGGACGTATAACAGAAATGTACTCCGGTGATTTACCCACCATTCTGTATGCCTTTTTACCCACAGCAATAATTTTGTTGGTTCTCTTGTTTACTGCAATAACGGAGGGTTCGTTGAGAACAACCCCCTTGCCGTTTACCGCAATAACAATGTTTGCAGTTCCCAGATCAATTCCAATATCCTGTGCCATATTCATTCATTCCTTTTTCAGTTTTGTTGTTGCTGCTGCAGCCGCATATATTTCAGCTGCACCCATTTCTTTCAGTAACGCAGCACATCTGTTCATTGTACTGCCTGTTGTGATAACATCATCACATAAAATTATTTTCTTATCATAAAGCCTCAGACGGCTTTTAATGCCGAATGCAGCTGTATTTTCAAGACGTTCAGCTTTTGTAAGAGTGTGCTGAACGGCGGATTCGTTTTTGTAAAGCAGATCCGTCAGAAGGGGAATACTGTTGATTTCTGCAATCCTCTCAGCGATAACCTCAGCCTGATTGTATCTTCGTTTCCTGTATGATTTGCGTGACATAGGAACAGGTACAACGGCATCGGCTTTGATTTTGCAGTCTGCTATCCTTTCGCCAAGCAGATTCCCGGTATAAATGCCAAACTCCTTGTGACCGTCTTTCAGAGAGAGTATACCGCTTTTAGCCTTTCCCTCATAATAAAAGCAGGCAAATGCCCTGTCATAGCTTATGGTATCGCAGAAACACTCAGCCTTGCCGCATTTCGGGCAAATCTCTTCGGGAAAAGATTTAAGCGCACCTTCACAGTGACTGCAAATAAATTCGTCCCAGCGGATAAAATCAAGGCATAAGGGGCAGCGATTAGGAAAAAAGATGTCGGCAATAAATCGGCAAAGCTTATTCATTGCTATTCATTTCCTCACGGAGCATAGCTGTAAGACAGGTGTAACGGTTAGTCCTCTTGTTGTTTGTGACCATTTTTGCCACAATTTTTTCGTCACCAATAATGATAAGCAGTTTTTTTGCTCTCGTGACCGCCGTGTAAAGCAGATTACGGTAATAGAGCTTGTCAAAACCGCCCAGCAGTGGAATCACAACAGCCTCAAACTCACTGCCCTGGCTTTTATGTACGGTTATAGCGTAAGCAAGCTCCAGCTGGTCCATCATGTCAAAGGTGTATGCGGCAGTGCGACCGTCAAAATCCACAGCCACTTCAAGTTTAGCACGGTTTATGCTGAGAATTTTTCCGATATCACCGTTGTAGATACCGGCACCCTGTTCGCCGTCCTTGCTCCAGATTATGTCGTAATTGTTTTTGGTCTGCATTATTTTGTCCCCCTCACGGAAAGTATAGACAGGGGACTTGACTTCCTTTTTCGCCGGGTGTTTAGGATTCAGCTGTTCCTGTAAAATCTTGTTAAGCTCCACCACACCCATTATGCCTTTTCTTGACGGCGAAATAACCTGAATATCGTCAGTAGGGGAGTACTTGTAAGCTTTTGGCAGACGTGTTTTTACAAGGTCAACCATAAGATTTGAGGCAAGCTGCGGTTCAATACGCCTGAAGAAGAAAAAGTCATTGTTTTTCTGTGTCAAGTCAGGCAGTTCACCCTGAACGATTTTATGAGCATTGGTAACGATACAGCTTTTTTCTGCCTGACGGAAAATCTCTTTCAGTTCAATGACTGGTAAGCATTTGCTTTCAATAAGTGATTTCAGCAGATTTCCAGCACCTACAGAGGGCAGCTGGTCGCTGTCACCAACCATAATAAGGCGGCAGTTGAGCTTTAATGAACGCAGCAGGCTTTCAAACAGGATAACGTCAACCATGGACATCTCGTCCACCACCACAACGTCACTTTCCAGTGGATTGCTCTCGTTGTGCTTGAATTTCAGCCTGCCGTTCTGGTCGTACTCAACTTCAAGGAGACGGTGAATAGTCCTTGCCTCACGTCCAGTTAGATCGGACATTCTCTTTGCAGCACGTCCAGTCGGTGCAGCCAGCAGAACAGTTTCGCCCTTTTTCTCGTACAGGGAAATGATAGCATT
>CAMCMW010000366.1 GCA_945876155.1 uncultured Ruminococcus sp.
GCCCTTGCCGAAAGCATAGTTAAAACATATCATTTATATAATTAATAAACTCACAGGAGGTAAAAAAATGGACGGCAATAAGAAAAAAAGCCTGCAGATTACTGCTTGCAAGGTGAGAAAGGGAATAATAGAGGGCGTTTACAACGCTAAATCCGGACATCCGGGCGGTTCTCTTTCAATCGCTGACTTGCTGACTTATCTTTATTTTGAGAAGATGAATATCAATCCGGAGGACTCGGAAAATCCAGAGAGAGACAGACTTGTTCTTTCAAAGGGACACTGCGCTCCGGCACTTTATTCGGTACTGGCACAGAAGGGCTACTTTGCTGAAAAGGAGCTTAAAAATCTGCGTCATATCGGTGCAATGCTCCAGGGACACCCATGTATTCACATAAACGGTGTTGATATGTCAAGCGGTTCACTGGGACAGGGTATTTCTGCTGCCTGCGGAATGGCTCTTGCCGGAAAAATCGATAACAAGTCATATAAGGTTTACACCGTTTTAGGCGACGGTGAAATCGAAGAAGGTCAGGTGTGGGAGGCTGCAATGTTTGCGGCTCACAAGAACCTTGATAACCTTGTGGCAATCGTTGACAACAACGGGCTTCAGATTGACGGTCCTGTAACAGAGGTATGCTCACCAGAGCCAATCACAGATAAATTTGCGGCATTCGGCTGGCACGTTATAACAATGGACGCTCACGACTTCGATTCAATCGAAAAGGCATTTGACGAGGCTGGAAAGGTGACCGGAAAGCCTGTTGCCATAATTCAGAAGAGTGTAAAGGGCAAGGGCGTGTCATTTATGGAAAATCAGGTTTCATGGCACGGTACAGCGCCTAACGAAGAACAGTACAATCAGGCAATGAGTGAGCTTGACGCAAAGCTGAAAGAACTGGAGGGCTAATCAGATGGCAGATGTAATTAAAAAGGCAACAAGAGAAAGTTACGGTGAGGCTCTGAGAGACCTTGCTGAAAAATA
Organism: uncultured Ruminococcus sp.; assembly: GCA_945876155.1. Classification (GTDB taxonomy): domain Bacteria; phylum Bacillota; class Clostridia; order Oscillospirales; family Ruminococcaceae; genus Porcipelethomonas. The sequence goes on from CAMCMW010000366.1 coordinate 983, forward strand.
TCCTGACCTTGTAGTACTTGACGCTGACCTTGCGGCGGCGACAAAAACAGGTATTTTCAAGAAAGCATATCCTGACAGATTTTTTGACTGCGGTATTGCAGAGGCAAATATGATGGGCGTTGCGGCTGGTCTTGCAACTTGTGGAAAGATTCCGTTTGCAAGTACTTTTGCAATGTTCGCTGCCGGAAGAGCATACGAAATCGTAAGAAACTCAATCGGCTATCCGGGACTTAACGTTAAGATAGGCGCAACCCATGCCGGAATTTCCGTAGGCGAGGACGGCGCAACTCACCAGTGCAACGAAGATATTGCGTTAATGAGAACAATTCCGGGTATGACTGTTATCAATCCGGCGGACGACGTTGAGGCAAGAGCGGCAGTTGAGGCGGCTATTCTCCACGAGGGTCCTGTTTACTTGCGTTTCGGACGTCTTGCCGCACCAGTTTTCAATGACAAGGAAACATATAAATTCGAGCTTGGCAAGGGTATCACTTTAAGAGAGGGCAACGACATAACAATTATTGCTACTGGTCTTATGGTAAGCGAGGCTGTTGCTGCCGCTGACGAACTTAAAGAAGAAGGTATCATCGCCGGAGTTATCAACATTCACACAATCAAACCTCTTGACAAGGAGCTTATCTGCAAGGCGGCTGAAAATTCGGGTATCCTCATGACAGTTGAGGAACACAGCGTAATCGGCGGACTTGGTTCTGCTGTTGCCGAGGCTGTAACGGAATGTTATCCTGTACCGGTAATCAAAATCGGCGTGAATGACGAGTACGGTCATTCCGGTCCTGCTGTTGACCTGCTGAAAGAATTTGGTCTTTGCAAGGACAATATTGTAGCACAGGTTAAAAAGGCGCTTAAATAATGGAGGAAAACCGGACTCAGAAGAAGTGCTACCGGAGCAGTCCGCTGATACTTCTGCCGGAATTTCTGGCAGTGGCATTTTTATCCGGATTTATTCTGCGCTTGCCTTACAGATTAATTATTCATTATGTGTCAGGGATTTACATTGTGAGAGTACAGGCAACAGAAATGCTAATATGCCATGTAACAGGACTTATTATCGGAATTGTTTTTGTAATGCTCCGTTATACTTCTGTAAGCATTGATGGTAGAAATCTGACAATCCGGCATAGATTCAGGAAACACAGCTTTTGGGTGAGTATAAAATTCAGACTGGAAAAAAGACCGATAAAGAGCAGTTTCTTTTCGGGTGAGCTGCGCTGGCTGAGTGTAATGGACGTTCGGGAGGATTCTCCGCACAGATTCCGTCTTTACGCTTTCAGCAGCGGTACTGCTCAGAAACTGCTGAATCATCTCGCAGAGAACTGTACAAGAGATATGCCGTCCGTGATTAAGTCTGAAATTGTTCAGCAGTCATGGGAGAGCGAAAATAATTTTATTATTGACCGTGAAAATGTTGTCAGAAATGAGTGGAAAAACGTCCGTGTTAATTCACTGATATGGACTGGAATTACGGCGCTATTTGCATTGATTCTGGTTTTTTCCGGTGATGAAAGCGAATGGAATTTAAAAAATATTGCAGTGCTTGCAGCTGCGGTTATATGTGTGCTGAATATCCCTTTTGAAATAGTCAGAACAAAAAGAAATACCAGAAAGTGCATTTCAGAAATATCGTTTGTGGGCGATCATCTTATGATAGACAGCGACCATTACATGATTGCGGATATAATCAAGCTTACAGTAACTCATGCAAATGTAAAAAGCAGGTCACTTTATCCGGTTCAGCGGTATATAATTATTAAAAGCACCGACGGTACTCATAAATACTGGGCAGGTTCGGAGGAATCAATTTCAGCATTGGATTACAGTTGTATAGTCCGGGTATTGGTGCTGGCTTTTGTAAACTGTCCTGAGAAAATAAAGTATGTAACTAAAGGAACATTTTGGAACACTTGATTTGAGT
>CAMCMW010000367.1 GCA_945876155.1 uncultured Ruminococcus sp.
AAAAGGGTTTCCCTCAATAGGTTACGCAAATAGCTGCCGTAAATTCTGATTTATCTCAAATCAAATAAATTATACCACATTTTCAATTTTTCTTCAACGTGAATTGACTTCTCTGAAAATCAGAATTTATATTCCAACCACTCATCAAGCTGATATTCTGTTATAATTGATTTAGCAATTGCAGCAGAATATTTATTTGTTAGCATACAAGGTGCATTATCAGCAATAGATAACAATTCGGAAATAGAGATATCCAGTTTTAAAGCCTTTCTTATAGTCATTAAAGTTTTTGCTTTATTCTCAGGTGTTTTTTTCAAAATTATGTTCACATTTTTTGACCAATCAACATTATCATATTCATCATCAAATGAAAAGCTATGACCATTTTCATACCATTTACTGAAATTCTGTAAATTCTCCGGTTTGAGTGTTCCTATCGAGCCTTGTTCCAAGAATCCAAATTTTGTTGTTTTGCTGCCAGATTTCATCACAAGCTCATAATCTCCATTGTTATTTCCAATCGGAATAAACTCCGGAGCATATTCAGCAAATTCAAGTGTTATATATCTTTCCTCTAATGAATCAATATCATACAGAATTCCATCATCAAATTCCATATCTGAATTTTCATTCAAAAAAGCTTTATACACTTTAGGAATAATAATATTCAGCTTTTTTTCAACTTCTGAAATTCTTTTTTTCAAAACTTTTTCATTCATATATTTATCTCTCAATCAATGTTCTAAATTCACTTTTAAAATTATACCACTTTTTTAATTTTTCTTCAACTCCCCTGTTGATTTTTCCGGAAAATATGATATCATATAAACAGACTAAAATTTCAAAGAGGAAAAAACATGAAAAAAGCAGCGATTATAACAGGAGCGTCAAGAGGTATCGGCAAAGCGGTTGCATATACCCTTGCGAATGCCGGATACATTCCGGTCATAAACTATCTTAACAGCCGTGACAGTGCCGAACAGATTGCGGCAGAAACAGGAGGTATAGCGTTCTGTGCCGACGTGTCCGACAGCGACGCCGTAAAAAAAATGACAGATACCGCATACGAAAAATGCGGCGGTATCGACGTCCTTGTAAACAACGCCGGAATTTCAGTAACCGGACTTTTCACCGACATCACTCCCCAACAGGAGCAGAACATACTTGACGTGAATCTGAGGGGCGTTTTTAACTGTACACGCCACGCAGTACCTTACATGGTAAGACAAAAGTACGGCAGAATAATCAATATTTCATCTATGTGGGGAGAAGTGGGAGCGTCCTGCGAAGTGCATTACTCTGCCACAAAGGCGGCGGTTATTGGTTTTACCAAAGCACTTGCAAAGGAACTTGGACCGTCGGGGATAACAGTAAACTGCATTGCCCCCGGTGTTATTATGACCGATATGAACGCTCAGTACGGCGAAGAGGAACTGAATATTCTCAAAGAGGAAACGCCACTCCAGCGGCTGGGTACACCAGAGGATATCGCCGGAGCAGTTGCGTTTTTAGCGTCTGATTCAGCCGGATTTATTACGGGACAGATTTTAGGCGTAAACGGCGGATTTGTTATATAAGGAGTATTACCATGTTTAGTGAAAGACTTGAAAAACAGATAGAATTTATCAAAGAAATCGACAAGCTTAAATCCATAAAGCGTCAGACCCTGCTTATAAACGAGGACAGGCAGGAAAATGACGCTGAACACAGCTGGCATCTTGCAATGCTTGCGTTTTTGCTTGCTGAGTATTCCAATGAAAAAATTGACGTGCTGAAAACCATAAAAATGGTTCTGATTCACGATATTGTTGAGATAGACGCCGGTGATACCTACTGCTACGACGATGAGGGGTACAAAACCAAAGACGACAGGGAAACAAAAGCGGCAGAAAGAATTTTCGGTATACTGCCGGAAGACCAGTGCGAAGAACTCAAAGGGCTGTGGCAGGAATTTGAGGCAATGGACACGCCGGAATCAAAATTCGCCTGCGTTCTTGACAGACTTCAGCCCATTCTGATAAACTATTCCAAAGGCGGTGTTTCATGGAAAAATCACAAGGTAAAACGCAGTCAGGTGGAGGGCAGAAACCAATGCATCAAAAACGGCTCAGAGGAATTATACGAATATATTATGAGTATTATTTCCAGGGCGGCAGATGTGGGTATGCTGGAAGAATAAAGAGTGATTTTTCTGCGGTGTTTTATTGACTGATACATATTGTTAATACTGCCAAAAAGGAAGATTAAAAATTTGTAAAGTTTAGATAAAGAGTAGAAGTGTTTGAAAAGTGCCTTAAAAAAGGAAAATTTATATTGAAGTTTGCTTTTGATTATGATATATTTTAGGTATCGAAATTTTACTTGTAACAGAAAGAATGAGGGTAGAAATGAAAGAAAAAATGATTGCCGTCAGAGAAAAGATAAAGAAGTTCAACGGCAAACGTGAGGAAAATTCTCAGAAATACAAAATGACAAACCTGTTTCTGACAATTCTTTTCCCGCTTTTTATTGTTTGTATGGCAGAAATCAATCAGGCAAAAAAGCTGTCAAAATTCGTGCTTTTTGTTGCTGAAAGACCGTCGGTTATGCTCTTCAACGTATTGATAGCATCACTTATTTTCTACGGTTTTCTGCTGCTTTTCAAAAAAGGCTGGATTGCCGTCTTAACACAGTCGTTCATCTACATGGCACTGAGTATCACCGAACTTTTCAAGTTCAACACCAACGGAAACCACCTTATAATGACTGACATGAAGCTTGTCAAGAGCGTTAAAAGCCTGACTTCCTTTGCGTATATCAAGATAACTCCGCTGCTGATAACCTACATACTGATTGTTGTGCTTTATTTTGCAGCAGTATTCTGGTTCAATCCGAAAATGAAAATGAAGATGTCAAGGCGTATCGT
>CAMCMW010000368.1 GCA_945876155.1 uncultured Ruminococcus sp.
TTAATCGCATCAATAAGCGTCTGAATATCCAGATGTGTATAGACGCTTTCGGTCATGGTCATAGCACCGGAATGACCGACAATCGTCTTGATTATGGTAGGTTCCACCTTTGCCTCAGCAAGCATGCTGATACAGGTGTGACGGCAGAAATGAGGGGTGATTTCCTGACTTATGCCAAGATTCTGAATAACCGGTTTCCAGTAGGAATCATAATAATTGCGGTACTTGAAATGCTCGTTTTCGTTGGTATGTATGAGATACCTGCAGTCTGACGACTCATACCACATTTTGAAAAACGGCAGAATCTTATCAGCTATCGGTACACGACGTATACCGTTCTGGGTTTTGCTCTTAACCACATCAAAATACTGCTTATCAAGGTGAATGTTCTCCTTTTTCAGATCGAGCAGTTCAGAAACTCTTACACCTGTGTAAACAAGCATAAGAATAATCTGAACGCAGGAATTATCTGAGGAATCCCAGAGTTTCTGAATATCTTCCTCTGATAATCTGTCACGTTCACGTTTGTTGGGATTCTTTTCCTTGTGCTTTAAAATGTCTATGTACTCAGAATAATCCTTTGAGCAGATGTCATGCTTCATGGCATAGTCATAAAGCTGATTGAACAGGACTTTCAGCTTGCGGAGAGTAGGATAATTCTTTCCGCAATGGTCTATAACGTACTGCAAATCACTGGTTTTAATGTCTTTGAAAATAAGGTCATGCAGTGAACCGCAGGCATTAAATGATGCCTGATAGCCATTGATATTAGACTTTGATATGGTTTCAAACTTTTCCCTGATCCAATCCTCATAGACATCTTTAAAGGTCTTTTTGCAATTTTCAAGGTCATAAGGTGATTCGTTGAAATCATTGAGCATTTTCATACCCTCAAGTCTGGTTTTGGCATAACCAATCGTAACCCTCTTTTGCTTCAGCTTTCCTGTCACTTCATCGATTTCCCAGCCAACTGTTTTAAGAACAGCAAATGGCTTACGTCTTTTCCTGCTCATCTTGTAAACACAACCTGAACCGTTAGGCAGTTTCATAGAATACCTCCTTTTCGTCATGAATTTCCGTAACATCTCTGAAATATCCTGTCTGTTCCCATACAAGCTTGTCAGGACAGTAATAACTGTAAACCTTATCGCTGCTCACCTTGTATGCGTAGCCAAATTTCAGTATACCCTTTTGCAGACCTATCCGTATGAACTGCTGGCTTTTTCCCGTAGCTGCTGCAATTTCAGCAATCGAAACGTTTCTGCCTGTAAATCTGATATCATTATGCATATTTAGCTCCTTTCAACTGGTAATGCAGCAATCAGTCTGATGTGTCAGACTGATTGTTACATTTATAATATATAATCCTGTTCCTACATTTTTCGGTTAAGCTTAATTCCTTTGAAAGCAGACTGTGGATTTTCTCCGCCATCACGCATTTTAAAGTGTTTTAAGCCAACCGTTTTTTCAAGATATTGCTTGAAATTCAATTCACTCTTTGCAGTTAAATTCTTATTACAGCAATATTCTTCATAACTGGAATAAAGATTGCACACCAGTTCTCCACGGAATTCAGTACCAATAGTACAATTTTCTTTCAGAAAAAGGTCAATAGTTGGAACCGGTTGTAATTTCCACTGCATTATACGTGCGTCAATATCTGATGTAGAAGGAAAAACAAAACCATTTTTTATCAGCTTATGGGCGTAAAAAAGAGCTTTGCTGACAATAGAATCCTTTTCCTTCATGAACTTGTCAGCAAGAGTAGGATCCTGCTTTTCCGGTGGCACTGATACATCAAAGGGTATGTAAACCAGTCTGTTCCAGAAAGCATCATCATCTTCACTCAGTCTTATAGGCGAATTGGAAGCAAACAGCAGCTTGGCTCTGTTTTTGTACTTAAATATCGGCTGACATTTTTCTTCAACATTGATGTAGTCACCGCCGGTAAGCATTTTGATTTTTGATACCGCCTCGCTTTTCAGAGTTGTACTTGGCAAATCAAGGGAAATATTGACTGCAGAACCCACAAGACGAACCGGACCAAACCTTGTATTAAAATCATGCAACGGAACATTGCTTACATAGTTCTTAGGATATATATTCTGAATAAAGTTTCCTAACAGGCTTTTACCGCTATCCGGTGCTTCACCCATATGGAAAAATACTTTTGCTTCATTGGTCTGCATTAAGGTATATCCCAGCATAGACCATATCCTCTCAATTAATACTGGATTATTAAGAGTTGCATCTTCGAGGAATTGGTCGAAACAAGGACAACGTGGATTAGATATCAGACTTGCATTTATATAGGAAAAAACATGTAAATCCGGAGTATGCCGAAACGCTTTTTGTTTTTCAACATCGTAAATGCAGTTATCTAATACCGCAATCCGCAAATTAGCAGAGTCATCACATTGCTCAATCGAAGGGTCAGAACGTAAAAACTGTTCAAGCTGACCGATATTATATAATGATTTTGTGTAGTTAACTTTATCATCAACAGTTTGCCGATACAATCTTATTATGTCGTTCTTATCAGCAGGCTCGTAACAAAATCCGTTAAAGAAAAACAATTTGCCATTGCAATTTATAATCTTAACTTTGTTTTGCAGATTCTGGCTGCATTCAAATAAAGATGGAGGTTCTTTGGATTTTGTCAGATTAGTCGCAACTAATACAGTTTTTTCCCTGACTTCGGATTTTTCGGGCAAATCGGATTTCAGCGTTTTGGAATCCAGCGTGCTTTGAACAGCATTACTGATTAAGTCATCAAAATCAATGTCGCTGTCACCATCGTCACAGGATTCCTCTTCGTCATCACATTTTCTGACTAATCTTTCAAAAATGTCATCGTAATCTGAATCATGATTCTCATAAGGATGCTTTGCATCCTTATGA
>CAMCMW010000369.1 GCA_945876155.1 uncultured Ruminococcus sp.
TGTACTTCTGTGCGGATTTATCATAAAATCGCTTTTCGCTTTTGAAAACCATATAATCATCTCCATTACTTTTTCTTTTTATAATGCTGCACAAATACTACTGCGCCGGCAGCTCCTACACTTGCAATTACAACTGCTACAACAGGAAGAACCGATCCTGATTCCGCTGTTTCTTTACTTTCAGCAGGACCAGTAGCAGTGAGAACAACATGTTCCTCATCATTTAAAACAGCTCCGGTTACTCTATGAACTGAATTTGCAGTCTGATCATTTCTGTTATTATTCTGAGCGTAATTTTCAGTTTCATCAGAGGGGTACGTTTCAATATAGCAATTTGCATCGTAGTTCATTTCATCTTCATTCTCATAACTGCTGTTTTCATCTGTAAGCGTACTGTAAGGCATAAAGCTTTCTACAACGTTTCCGTTTGTGTCAGTCATATTCCATTTGCCATTTGCAAAGTTGAAAGTGTAGAGTACGCTGTCATCTTCTCCTCTGATATAAAAGTGTCCGTTTTCATCATCTGCAAAATACCACTCCGATACTAAATCACTGTAATAATTGTTGTAAGAATAAATCGCATAACTCAGATCACTCTTAATATTTTCGTAGTTTTCTGATACCCAAGTCGTAAGAATGTGATGTTCAAAGGACGATTCAGGGAAAACTGTGCCATCATCCGGCTCTCCGAACCACCATTCGTCCCAGATATAATCAATGATTTCTTCCTCTGTCAAATAATCTTCAGCAAAGACTGTAATAACTGCTGATGATAAAATCCCAATTACCATCATTGCTGATAATATAAATGCTGTTAATATCTTTTTCATTTAAAACTCCTTTTGGCATCTCTGTTGATGCCTATAATTTTTCTTTTTTACTGACTTATCATATTAAATAAATATTTCAAAGCGAATAATAAAAACAAATGCAGCGGATAAAATATATAGAAAAACCATTTGTGAAACGGCTTTTTACTGCCGGATTCACCGTTATATGCAAATGCAATAATAAACGGTACTGCAAATATTCCTAAAGACCATGAACCGCTGTAACGTGGCACAGAGCTTTCAAAAATCAGCTTGCAGTATACATAGCCTATCATTCCGTATATATTCCAACCTATGATGTGCTTTTTCTTTTCTTTTTCTGACGGCTTAATGAAAAACAAGTGAAAGACAACGCACCACATCGGCACAAATATCAGCCAGTCACCGAAAAATGAAAGAAATCCTATCACTGCCAATCCTACGATTTTTAGTATCATGGGACATCTTTGGGTGTCTGACAGCCACACGGCAAGCAAACCTAACAGAAACGTATATATCACACTAAAATGCAGTGTGACCGTTCCGGTTTCAAAGAGTGAATAGGGCAGCCATGAAATTGCTGCAAATACTGCTAATCGTATGGCATATTTCCTTACGTTTCTTGTGTAATGATAACCTTCTGCAATGAAATATGCCATTGCAGGGGCGGTAAACCGCCCTACAAAGTGCATTATCATAGCCAATAAAGATTCATCAGGAAGAAATGCTGCGGCAATGTGGTCGATCATCATTGCAATTATCACAAGGTACTTGATTTGATTGCGATTCATTAACTTTCTCCATCAGCTGATTCATGTTCCTTGTGCTTGTTGAACGATATAGTCATTAAGTCTATCCATAAATTCCCGAACAGATTTACGACAAATCAGATTTTCTAATCCATATCGTTTTACTGCTTTATCAAAATCCGAGACTTTGTCAATTTTCATTCGTTTCAGCTGATTATATGTATCAACAGAAAGATTAAGTTCTTCAATCGGAATTGGATTCTTTTCTTCAGTTTCTTCTGACTCAAGGTAAGCTTCTAATGCTTTTTCAACTGTTTCGGTTATCTCCTCCGGTTTTGTACCCTTTGGAAAGTAACGTGTAAACATTTCCTGACTGATTTTGACCGACTTCGGCTTTGGCTGCTGCGATTCCGCTGATTTGCCAGATAGGATTTCTTCTGTTTCGGCATCCGGTAAATCACCGTTTTCATCTGCTGACTCACGAAGCTGTTCCGCTTTCTTTATGTCAACTTTATATTTCTCAGTCAGTAATGCAACGGTTTCCTGCGTGCTTTTTGACAAATAGGAAAGCTGTACTCCGGCTAAAAAAGCAATCATGCCATTGTCCACAAAATCTTTCAGCTCATCTATCAGTTTATTTATACGCAGTAATCTTGATATCGTTTTTCCGCTTAAACCGTACTCATCACCAACTTTGTCACGGCTTTTTTTCTCTGCAAGCTCTTCTTCCGGTAATTCTTTGAACATCTGTGGATTATCAATCATCTGCAATTCCCGAATAATATCGTTTCGCTTACCCTGAGAAAACATCTTATCATGCCGCATGGCAACTACTGCTGCCTGTTCGGACAGTTTCAGATTTCCGAATCCTCTTTGCATGACATTACTTTCAATGACATACATTTCCGCTTCTTCGTCAGATAAACCTTGTTTTATTATAGCCGGAACAGCTGACAGTCCAGCTATCTTTGAAGCGTTCCAACGGTTATGACCAATGAGAATCTCATAATTTCCGTCCTCAATAGGCTGTACAATAATTGGCGTAAGAACCCCATTATTTTGAATACTCTGCACCATATCTTCCAGACGTTCTCCCTCGTATAGTGTAAACATGTGATTATGATATGGCACAAGCATATCGCATGAAATCTGCTGCACTGTACCTGATGTCGTATCCGTATTCAACATCATACCTAAATTAAAAGCAGCTGCCATGCTATCTCCTCCTTTCTAACTTGTGGACAGTGTGTCCACAGGTTATTAAAATGTGACATTTGGATCATTGAGCAGTTCATCAAATGCAGCTAAGTCGGCTTCATCCGGTTCATCTGACTGTGTTATG
>CAMCMW010000370.1 GCA_945876155.1 uncultured Ruminococcus sp.
AGTTGAAGAGGCATTTCTGCGTTTGAAATTAAGTGAGAAAATTGCAGAAAATTAAAATTTCAGCTTGACAAAAATAAAAAATTGTGTTACTCTTATTATTGTAAACAATAAAGCTGTGATAAAGGAAGATTTATTGTCAGAGACTATTCAGAGAGGTTCTGTCACCGGCTGAAAGCAGAACTATAGCAGACAGTAAATACACCGCCTTTTGAGCTCGGTTAATACCCGACGGTTCGTTTCCGTTACAAAACGCTTACGAGGCATGGTATAGCTATATACCTGCGAATAAGGGTGGAACAGCGGTTATTATCGCCCCTTGGACTTTTTGTGTCCGAGGGGCGTTTTTATAGTGAAAGCAAAAATAATTTTGCTTTCACTATAATAATTTATTTAATTGCCTTGCACATCCGCTTACTTCGTAAGCTCCGTGCATATCGGCTAATAGTAAACGAAAAAAATATTTTTCGTTTACTATATTTTGTGGAGGGAGTGATGCGATGATTGTAATTCATACCGTGCTGACGGCGCTGGTTCTGAATCTGTATCTGATTTTCCAGTGCTTTGATGTGGGTGCGAAAGCTTTGTTTATAATATTGGGGTGCATATATTTTATATCACTTTGTATATTTCCGGTATTCTCAAAAAAGTACGGCAGGAAAATGAGATTACTTCACGGCGGACAGGTTCTGCTGACAGTTTTTCTCATAACCGTAACAGCAGAAGTCATAATGCTCATAAGCCTGATTTTTGCGGCGGATATTCCGGCAAAAACGCTGATTATAAATTCAGTCATTGCAGTAATAGGGGAGTTTATAATTTTCTGGGACGGCATTATACGTGTTTACTGCACTTCCACACAGCTTGGTATAAAATGGCGTGTGGTCGGGGCAATATGCGGAATGATACCCGTACTGAATATCATAATGCTCATAAAAATAATATCGGTTACTGGTCGTGAATACAGATTTGAAGGCAGGACGGCAGAGCGTGACAGGAAACGTGCTGACCAGAAGATTTGCAAAACCAGATACCCCATATTACTGGTACACGGCGTTTTCTTCCGTGACTCAAAGCTTTTTAACTACTGGGGAAGAATTGCTGATTCCCTTGAAAAAAACGGTGCTGAAATTTACTACGGAAACCAGCAGTCGGCGTCGTCGGTTGAGGACAGCGCAAAGGAGCTTGCGGAGAGAATAAAGGAAATCACTGAAAAAAGCGGCTGCGAAAAGGTGAATATAATTGCTCATTCAAAGGGCGGACTTGATTCAAGATACGCATTAAGCGTTCTTGGTGCTGATAAATACGTGGCAAGCCTGACTACAGTAAACACTCCCCACAGAGGCTGTCTTTTTGCGGAGTATCTGCTTAACAAGGTTTCGGAAAATATGCGCAATTCCATTGCTGATAAGTACAACGGCGCACTGAAAAAAATCGGAGACCCGAATCCGGATTTTATCGCAGCTGTAACAGACCTTACCGCATCAGCCTGTGCAGTACTCAATGAAAAATGTCCCGACTGCGAAAATGTCTATTACCAGAGCGTAGGCTCAAAGGCGAAAAAGGCTTCTAACGGACAGTTTCCGCTGAACCTTTCATACCGGTTTGTAAAGCTTTTCGACGGCGAAAATGACGGTCTTGTTTCTGCCGACGCCATGAAGTGGGGAAGTAAGTTCACATTCCTTGAACCCAAAGGTAAAAGGGGTATCACCCATGGCGATGTTATTGACCTGAACCGTGAAAACATAAAGGGGTTTGATGTCAGGGAGTTTTATGTGGGACTTGTGAGTGATTTAAGAGAAAAAGGTTATTAAAAATTTTTTTGGAGGAAAAACAATGATAAAATTAACATTAAAAGACGGAAGTATCCGTGAAATCGAATCAGCAGCGTCTGCGGCTGAAATTATCAAGGGAATAGGATCAGGACTTTACAAGGCTGCCTGCTGCGTAAAAATCAACGGAGAAGTAAAAGACCTGAGAACTGTAATTGACAGCGACTGCGAGTTTGAGGTAATGACTTTCGACTCAATCGAGGGTAAAAAGACTTTCTGGCACACAGCCTCACACATTCTTGCACAGGCTGTAAAAAGACTTTATCCAAATGCCAAGCTTGCAATCGGTCCGGCAATTGACAACGGTTTCTACTACGACTTCGACCTTGAAAAACCGTTCACAGCTGAGGAGCTTACAAAAATCGAAGCTGAGATGAAGAAAATTGTCAAAGAGGGTATTCCTCTTGAAAGCTACACAATGTCACCGGAAGACGCTATTAAGGCACTGGGAGAACAGGGCGAGATTTACAAGGTTGAGCTTTGCCAGGAACACGCTGATAAGGGCGAGCCTATCTCATTCTATAAGCAGGGCGAGTTTTCTGACCTCTGTGCTGGTCCGCACCTTATGACAACTGCTCCGGTCAAGGCATTCAAACTGCTGTCATGTACAGGCGCTTACTGGAGAGGTTCAGAAAAGAACAAGATGCTCTCCCGTGTTTATGCGACTGCTTTTCCAAAGGCATCACAGCTTGAAGAACACCTCAAAGCTCTTGAAGACGCTAAAATGCGTGACCACAACAAACTGGGACGTGACCTTGAACTTTTCACAACTGTTGACTACATCGGTCAGGGACTTCCTATCATTCTGCCAAAGGGTGCAAGAATTATCCAGACTCTCCAGCGCTGGGTTGAGGACGTTGAAGAAAAGCACGGCTATCTTTTAACAAAAACACCGTTCATGGCAAAGCGTGAGCTTTATAAAATTTCCGGTCACTGGGATCACTACCTTGACGGTATGTTCATTCTCGGCGACCCCAACGACGAAACAAAGGAATGTTTTGCACTTCGTCCGATGACTTGTCCTTTCCAGTATCAGGTATTTCTGAACAGACAGCG
>CAMCMW010000371.1 GCA_945876155.1 uncultured Ruminococcus sp.
ACAATAAAAATTATTTACACGTTTTCTTATATTTCCGTCAAATAAACAATAACTCGGACTGATAATACCATTTTTAGTCTGACAATAGACTTCAAACGCATTTCCTTTTGTGATTTTAAAAGCACCGATTGTTTTCGTTTCTGATGAAAATCCGAATTCATCTGCAACAATCTGTGATACCGTCACAATATACATTCCACTTTTCAATTCGGAAATATTTTCGGAAATACTCACATGACCGTCTTCCTGTGAAGAAAAGCTTTTCCTTAACACTGTTTCACCATTAACATCATTTACTGATATTCTCAATGGGCAAACTCCAATCTGAATATACGAAACATTGAGTTCATCATCGCTGCATGATACTGTAATCTCACGCACAGATGGTTTATGTATCAGTTCAAACAGTTTTATCTGACCGGTTTTACTGCTCTTTAACCCTACCGTCGTATAATCTGAAGCAGAAACAATAAAATCCGAAAGATTCAGTTTGCCGTTTACAGGCGCAAGCTGACGCTGCACATTGTCATTAACTGCCCACAGACAGCAGTCACAATCTGGTAAATCAATAATAATGCTGCTGTTCTGTTTTAATATTTCAGCCGGAATATACTGTGTTTCAGAAAGACTGTTATATTTTTCAGTGAATTCCCAATAAATCATAGGAAGCTGAATATCAATATAAAAAGAATTTTTATCTGCTGTACCATTAATTGTAATCTTTCTTGAACTGTTTACAGAAAAAACACATGGGTAATCAGTCACTTCAAATTCTGCATTTTCCGCATAAAGGTCCAGCAGCTGTGCTGTTTTATCAGTATAATAAATCTGCTTGTCCAAAGAATATTCAAAATCAGTAAGTACGGCAATATTCCGTTCATAAATATTCTTTTTTCCGCTCTTTTCCCTGAGACAAATACTTACAAAACTAATCTTGTCTGAATTCATTATATCTTTCAGGTTAAGAACTATATCACGTTTTACGTCAAAAAGCTTGTCTGCATTCAAATGATAATCATTAATATCAAGTACATACTTATCTGCATTATCATTTTCAGCTATGCAGTGAATTTCAGGAACTGTCGAATATACACAGTACTCTTTACCATAAGCAAAAGCCTTTACCTTTTTGACAAGACTGCTGCCGTCAATATTTATTCTCACATCTGATGAAAAAGCAGTACTGTCAAATACACTTTCAGCACCGACTAGTATATCACAATCATCATCAACATCAAGAGAATGAACAGCATAATTTGAAAGCTGATGAGAACTAAAATTAGCATCTGCAAAAAACTCATCATTTTTTTCATTAAGAATATAAAATCTTTCTTCCGGAAGTTTTCTGCCTGTATACTCATCAAGATTCGTATCAAAAATCAGATACTTTCTGAAAAGCTGTGATTTTGAATCAAAAATTATATCATTGTTATCCGTAACGATTTTCAAACTAAGATTCTTATAGAACTTTTTCGGTTCAATATGAATCTCACCTGTATGAAATCTGAACATTCCGAATACATCGCATTCTTTATTATACTCGGGAACAGATATATTATTATCAAATAATCTTATCTGAATGCTATTCTGTGAATACTCTGCCGGAATATTCTGCTGTGGAATATAAATATAAAGCCTGTATTCTTCATCAATATAGTATGTACATCTCTGAAGATTAGCCAGACGCTCCAGCTGTACTGCATTTTTCTGACTGATACCGGCAGTCTTTTTCTGATTCTGCTGTTCCGGTTTCTTAGAATTCATGTGCTTTACCAGACTGTCATGAATTTTCCAGCGTTTGAAATATTTATTGAATACCGCCGGAGAATAACTTACATCAGAAGTCCTGTGATAGTATGCGTCAATGTTGTAGATAAGACACTTCAAACCGTCTCTTACAGCTTCAGGAAACTCACGGCAGGCTGTTTTGAATGCAAGTGAAACCTTGTAAACACCATCTATATCGCCTGATGCAGTTTTTTCATCGGTTTTATCCAGGTCTCTGACCATCTCATCTATAAACAAACTGATATGTGCCTGTATAGCTGATGAGTCATACTGTTCAAGCATTTCCTCAATATAGAATTCCTTTATAAAATCAACAACAGAATACAGTGTACTTCGATTGATTATTGAATGTATAAGAACTGTTCGTGCATAGGAGTGTCCACCGTTATAATAATGAAAATATAACTTTTCGGTTGAACAGAAACAAAGCAACGCTTTTTTCAGGTATGTTGTTACTGATTTTTCATCACATTTCAGTAATGTTGAAACAGTACCCCAGAAATTATTATTATAATCGTAGTCAGCAACAGTCTTTACAAGAAAAACAGAACACAAAAACGCTGAAAGGCTTACAACAGGTGCTTCAGTTATTATATAATTATGCACAATACCGGCAAGTTTTTCGTATTCCTCTTTACTCATGTCAATCATTCCGATAGGCGTTTTATATCCATACTTATTTTCAAGTGCCGTATATTTTTCTATCAAAGATGTAATAAACGGATCAGAAGAACGGATTGCTGAAACTGAAATTGCTAAAGCATACTTTTCCAGATCCTTTTTGCGAAAATCCGATTTAGTCCCGGACTGACTGCGTGGACTTTTCGGCTTATTGATTTTAGTCTCTGATTCTTTTGACGGAACAGATTTATTGTGACTTGTTTCTTCAGTTTCAATGTCTTTATTAATTTTAATCTCCGTCAATTCAGAAATTGTTTCCTCTTCCGGCTCAGGTATTACCTCTGGTTTCTCTTCTTCAACTACAATATCATCTGAATCTTCTTTATCAGAAACCGTGTCTTCAGTTACGTGTTCCGGTTCAGGTATTACCTCTGGTTTCTCTTCTTCAACTACAATATCATCTGAATCTTCTT
>CAMCMW010000372.1 GCA_945876155.1 uncultured Ruminococcus sp.
TCATATACACTCTCCCTAACTTTACGCCTATCCCAGACGGTAATTTCAACCAAGTTAAAGGGATACTCGCTTCCGACAGCCTGCCGGTATTTGTAAATTTGATTCAACAGGGTATCGACACGCCTGAAACGCTCGAACCTCTTAACAAGAAATTAGAAAGTGCCGGACTGGCTCTGAATCCGGAATTTCTTATGAAATGGCGTCAGTGGCTCATCGAACATCGAGAGAACTCAATGCTTGAAGATTTTTATGTAGTAATAAACGACAGATTGCTCGGCATTCCCCTTTTCCCAGAGCAGTCAATATCAAAACCTGTCCCTTGTAATGAATATGAATTAACCTGCTATTTTGAAAGAATCCAGACAATCTATAAAAGCCGTACATTGCGTATGATAGAACACATTTGTAAAGACAACTAAAAGAGATAAAACATCGCCCTGCAACCAACAGAGCGATGTTTTTTAGTGTATGAAGAAGTGTTAATATGTGTTGATTAGCCGAAGTATCTCTTGAGCAGACCTTCAAATGCACAGCCGTGACGAGCCTCGTCCTTAGCCATTTCATGTACAGTATCGTGGATAGCGTCGAGGTTGAGTTCCTTAGCTCTTGCAGCAAGCTTTTTCTTGCCCTCGCAGGCACCGTTTTCAGCCATAACTCTCATTTCAAGGTTCTTCTTAGTTGAGTCTGTAACAACTTCGCCCAGGAGTTCAGCAAACTTTGCAGCGTGTTCAGCCTCTTCGTAAGCTGCCTTTTCCCAATAAAGACCGATTTCAGGATAGCCTTCTCTGTGAGCAACTCTTGCCATTGCAAGGTACATACCAACTTCTGAGCATTCGCCGTTGAAGTTTTCTCTTAAGCCCTGAATGATTTCCGGGTCAACGCCCTGTGCAACGCCTACAACGTGCTGGTCAGCCCAAGCCATACCTGCTGTTTCCTTAGCCTCTGTGAACTTTGAGCCAGGGGCCTTGCACTGTGGACATGATTCAGGAGCTGTCTCGCCCTCATATACATAACCGCAAACTGAACAAACAAATTTCTTCATTTTAAAATCCTCCAAATCAATTTCAGAATATAATATATACAAACACCAAAAGCATAATCTTTCTGTGTTTACAAGTTTATTATAATATATTTTCGCAGCATTGTCAACCGTTTTCGATAAATATTCACAGGTTTTTCACACGGCTGCTGTGAAATATGCAACAATAACCAGTAATGATTATTGATAATTTTAAAAATAAAGAAAGACGCTGTTCAGCGCCTTCCTTTAACCAAACACTCATTTAGAAATGATTTCTCCCCAAGCATTAGCCTTGTCAGAAGCCATACCGTACCTGCAGATACCGATAGCGTCATAAAGGTCAACTGCTCCGTCTTCGTTAACGTTAGCAAAGAAATCCTGCTTCTTGTTGAAGTTTTCCATAGACATCATTCTTCTTGTTACAAGAATAGCGTCATAGAGGTCAACCTTACCATCGCCGTTAGCGTCGCCTCTGAGAGCAACTTCGGTAGATGTTGTATTGCCTTCTTCAACGTAAACCATGTGGTTAGTAACAGCCTTTGCACTTTCCAGAACCTTGATTGTGCTGTTGTTGATAACAACATTCTCAAATTCACAAGTATCTGTGCAGAAATTTGTGATAGTCTGGATTCTGACGTCAAATTCTTCGCCTTCTTCAGCGTCCTCAGGAATCTCGAATGTTAAAGTTGAAAGAACTGTATCATCCTTGAAGTATGTTCCTGTGAAGTTAACTAATGAAACAACGTTATCGATCTGGCAGCTTGAAACAACGCCTTCAATCTTTTTGAGTTCGAGGTCGCTGTCGAAAGCCACGTCAATATTGTAGCCTGCGCAAAGGTTACCTGTGTTAGCCATAAGGTCAACAGTAACGTATTTGCCGGCAACTGATGTAGCATCAGTTAATGTGATGGATGCTGTACCTGACTGAGCGGATA
Source organism: uncultured Ruminococcus sp. (assembly GCA_945876155.1). Lineage (GTDB taxonomy): Bacteria > Bacillota > Clostridia > Oscillospirales > Ruminococcaceae > Porcipelethomonas. The sequence continues at coordinate 1,957 of CAMCMW010000372.1, forward strand.
ATCTCATTGTGCCGCAAGAAACAGCCATAACAGCTGTAGCGAATAATGCAGACAGTCTTCTTAATGTAGTTTTTTTCATAATTAGCCCTTCTTTCAAAATTTCAAGGGCAATCTCATTGTTTGGGACGTATGACTTTTGATTTCGAGTACCGTTAAGCACCCGTAAACAACAATCATAGATCATTGTGCAACTGGCAATCATACCGTTTCTGATGATGAAACGGGTTAGACCCTTAGCTTTGCGTCCTTACTTTTCAATAAGTTTGCCAAAAATGTGTTTTTAAAACTGGTTTATATTCGTATGGTTTGCTATAGCGTTTTAGCATCAATGCCTTTGCTATGTTTATAGTATACCACCATTTTCCTCGTCTGTCAACCATTTACGGCGTTTTCTCCATTTTGTTGTATTCGGTATGGAGTAAATTGTACAGGTTGCCTAAAACGTTTAAAAAATCTGTGGTTTTTTTAGCTTTTTACCCTTTTAAAAGCCAGTATCGGATAGCCTTCTATATATTCCTTTATTATTTCAGGGTTCTTTTCAGCGTACTCAAATATCGTATTTTCAAGCTTTTTCTTTACAAATTCCGACAGCTGCGAAAGGGGGCGGTCATAAATTTCCGGACAGACCGGTGAAACGGTTATCATACGAAAACGTTTATCCGGATCCTCCATAACCCTGAAAGGCCAGATGCGGCAGTCAAAGGGCTTGTCCTCACCCAGCATACAGCCTTTTTCATGGTCAAGGGCAGGACAGTAAAACAGTTCACCGTCCGAAAGATTTCCTGCGTCGGTAACAAATCCGCCGCCGCACTCTGTAAATTTTGTATCCGGCTTTATCTCTTTGAGCCTTGCCGCTGTCTTTTCGTTCATCACCGGCATTTCCCACAGGTCCGTATTGTCAAATCCGCAGCATATTTTGCAGGTG
>CAMCMW010000373.1 GCA_945876155.1 uncultured Ruminococcus sp.
CTTCTTAACATTTTACATTTTTCAAAACCGAGAACAGTATGACCGTTTTAAGGAACAAATGTGTAATCCCTTAAAATTCGATGTTGATTATAAAATAAAACTTATATTTCAAAAAATATGTTTTTTGGATGAGGAAAAGCAAGTGAACAACTATAAGATACTCCTAAAAAAACTTGAAAGCTTTGAAAGCAAATATTTAAACCCATTTTTAAAAGATGATTATATAAATCAATATACCATAGATTTACTTGGAAAAGATGTGGATAAAGAAGAAAATATAGACGAGAATAATGGCACCTAATATAATAATATAATATATTAATAATTTGGATCTAGCGTCTTATATCCTGAAGCAACTATCTTCAGGATATAAGATGTTTTTTTATAATGGCTGTATCTAATATTCAAACCTCTTAACTGAAATAGGTTTAATCTTTTACATGATTATTTTTGAAACATTTTCTCCTATTTTTTAATATATAAATAAAAAAAAATAGTATGCTATAATACTAATATAAGCCAAGCTTATAAAATATTATAAGGGAGGTGACAGCATGCATACAAAAGCGTGCCTTTCAGTAGCCGAAGTTGCTGAAACAATGGGAATATGCAGGTCTAAGGTTTATACTTTAATCCGTGACAGTAATCTGCCACACATTAAAGTAGGAAGACGTTACATCATTCCTAAGATTGCATTCAGAGACTGGCTCAAAAACCAAAGTAAATGATTCTGTGTGAATCATGGCATCTTGAAAATTTAATAATGAGGAGGTTTAATTAGGGCAAAAAGAGGAAATGGCGAAGGCTCCGTTTACAGACGTAAAGACGGTAAATGGGTCGCTGCCATAACATTGCCGCCTTATTTAGGTGGCAAAAAGAAGATGCATTATGGAAAAACCAGAAAAGAATGTGTTGAGTGGCTTGAAGAAACCAGGCATTCTCTGAAAACAGGTGAATATACCACGAATTCAGAGATAACCTTCAAAGAATGGCTTGATACATGGTATTCAGATTACTGTATTAACATTCGTCCTAGTACACGGATGAATTATGATACATACATCAATAGCCATATTGGTTCTTCTGAAATCGCACTACTCCCGTTATGCCAGGTTGATACTTTTGTTTTGCAGAAATTTTTAAACTATCTGTATCAGAACGGACGTATTGACGGCAGCGGTGGTCTTAGTCCCAAGACAGTCAGAAACCTGTTTAATATGCTTCATAAAGCATTTAAACAAGCTGTCGGCAACAAGCTGATTTTAAGTAATCCTGCAGATTATGTGGTACTACCCAAAATCACAAAACCTTCTGTGAGAGTACTGGATATGCAGGAACAGAATCAGCTGTTTGCCGCATGCAGAGGTGAACGATGGGGAATAGCTGTTCAGCTTTCTCTGGGGACAGGACTTCGTATCGGTGAGTTACTGGCACTGCGGCATTCTGATGTTTTAATGTCCGATAATATCTTTTATCTCAATATAAGCAAAAGTTTACAGAGAGTGAAAGATTATTACGGAGAAACAGGAGGTCACAGCACGGTTTTGCATGAAAGTGAGACAAAGACTGAAAATTAAGTCAGACAAGTTCCGCTTGCTCCGGCTCTTGCTGATATTTTGCAAAAGCATATTGCAAATCAGAAATCTGATGCAGAGAATTCATACGGATTATATAATGATAATCCATATATAATCTGTAATGAACTTGGAGAATGCATTGACCCGGGTACCTATCGGAAGTGGTTCAAAGGTGTTGCTGAAAAAGCAGGTCTTTCAGGCAAGGTTACTCCGCATACACTGCGACATAGCTTTGCATCTTCTGCTTTGAAGTATGGCATGGATCTCAAAAACATAAGCGACATTCTTGGTCATTACAGTACGGACTTTACTGCCCGTACCTATATTCATACTGACCTTAAAGGAAAGTATGAAGCAATAGTTTCCATGGAGGAAAACATTAAATCCGAGAAAAGGAGAATTGACAATGAATGTAACTTACTATCTTGAGAACATGGATAACAACGTATTTTGCTCTGTTCCGGAAGGAAAGAATGCTGAAACCCGAATTGCGGAGTATCTTGTCAGAAGAAAAATCATATTTTTTGATAATTCTTCAGCGTATGTAAAGCTAAGAACTCATTACGAATATATTTCTGATGATATGATATGTTCTCTCATCAGGAGTTTAATCAGTAAAGATGACAGACTGAATGTTCGCTCTTACAGTATCAAAGAAGCTCAGGAACGAATAAAAGATACTGAGGAACTTCAGATTGACTTTGAAAGCTTTAATAACCAAAATAAGCTTTTCATAAATCTGAAAAACGGGATATATGATATCAATGCTCAGCGATTGATTCCTCATGATATCAACAAGGGATTCAATTACCAGCTGAATTTCAGCTATATCTCTGAGGATAAACGTAAGCTTGATACTTACCGGCACTATATTGAAACCAGTATTGGCATTGAAAATGAAAAATGCTTACTGCGTACTATGGGAGCTGCTTTTTCATCTGTAAGAGATATCAAGAAGGCTGTTTTGATTTTAGGAATGCATGACAGCGGCAAGTCGAAACTTCTTGATGTTATCGAAGAAGCAGCAGGAAAGCAATATGTTACCTGTAAAGCCTTTGATAAGATAGGCTCCGAAAAAGCCATTGCATCATATGCAGGCGGTAAACGCATTAACATCAGTCGAGATGTTAAGCTTGGGGTTATCAATGAGGATGCCGGTTTCAAATCAGTTATAAGCTGTGAAGAAATCACTGGAAGATTCCTCTATCAGAATGAAGTTTCTGTGATTCCAAAAGTGATGTGCATAGCGGCAAGCAATACTTTTCCACGTTTTAAAAATGCTGATGACGCTTGCCTGAACCGGC
>CAMCMW010000374.1 GCA_945876155.1 uncultured Ruminococcus sp.
TGCATTATTCAGATTTTTAAGCAGTTCATCTATCTGACTTTGTGAAAGTACATCTGACATTCTTTTCACCTCGCATTAACATATAAGAAGTCAGCATAAATTAATTTAAATTCCGTATATTTTTAGCAATTGGAAAATATCATAAATAATTATACCATATTAATTGATAAAATTCCATACCTATTTATTTTTTCCGTCAATTTTATACAATTCTGACAAATAGTCTGTTTCTTAACTGATTAATTTTCACAAAATTGCAAGGGCAATTTGTTATTTTTGGCACCGTCTTTTTGCTGACTAATAGAAAAAGTTACTCGTTTTTTGTGCAATATCCCAAATCTATTCCGATGCTGATATTTTTTTTGTGATTTTGCAACAAAACTGTTGACTTTTTATTTTTCGTGTGATATACTATTTTTAAACACTTAATGTAAAAATTAAAATCAAAGCAATACCGGACAGGCAGCAGATATCATGTTCCGGAACCCCATATTTTCCGCCGCATGGAAAATATGAGTACATATCTTCTGCGATACTGAACAAAGTAATCTTTTTAAAAGGTATTGCCTTGAAATCTCAGGAGTTGACACTAAAATGAAAAAAAGACAAAAAATCAGATCAAGTATAATGTTTATAACTATTTTAGGTATCTTAGTTGCTGCTCTTACTGTTTTTGCAACGACTTATATCCCGTCAAAGAGGATAAATGATTCGCTGCTTGAAGAACACGCAACTTCCATGCTGACGACGCTTAAAAATGAGGTTGCATATTTAAGCAGTCAGTCACAGTCATCAGCTGAAAGTATGGCAGAGTTTGAGTCCCTCGTCAAAGCGTATGAGGAAAACGACGTTGACGCTATGTATAATGCTGTTGATACATTTTATACAGTAGCAAAAATGACTACAGACTGTATCACGCTCACTGACGATAAAGGTGTAGTATTGTTCCGTTATTACAGTGACGACAAGGGCGACTCAATGGCAGATATCGACTGTATTGCAAAGGCTCTTGCCGGTGAAGCCACAACATCTGTAACCAAGGGAAACAATATCAAATTAGGCGTAAGAACCGGAATGCCTGTGAAAGATTCTTCCGGAAAAGTACTCGGTGTCGTTTCTATTACATATCCTCTTGACCACGAGGCTATCGTTGACCAGCTCAAGGGCGAATCAGACAATGAATTTACAATATTCATGAACGACGAGCGAATCAACACAACTCTTATGGACGGCAATGAAAGAGCTGTCGGCACAAAAATGAGCCCGGAAATCGCAAAAATAGTTCTTGATGATAAAAAAGAATATGTTCACGAAACAGAAATTCTCGGCGATAAATTCATGGCTGCATACTCTCCTCTCCTCGATTCAGACGGAAATGCCATAGGTGCATTATTCACAGGTCTTGATATGTGTGAAATCGCAGACCAGAGAGTTACCTCCACTGTAACCGGTGTTATAATTGCTCTTGTAATAATTGCAGTTATAGTAGTCATTATGAATCTTTACATCAGCAAATCAATCTCCACTCCTGTTACAAAGCTTTGCGGTGTGGCAAAGGAAATGGCTGACGGTAAATTAAGCACTGATATCAACGTAAATCCTAATAACGAAATCGGCGACCTTTCAGATTCACTGAAGGAAGTTCAGGCAAATCTCAGAACCTACATCGGAGATATTTCTGAACATATGGAAATGCTTGCTGCCGGTGATATAACCCATGAGATTACAAGAGACTATGTCGGTGATTTTGCGTCCATCAAGGATTCTGTCAACAAGATTGTAAGTTCGCTCAACAATACCCTTTCTTCTATCAATACAGCCGCAGAACAGGTAAATTCCGGTGCTGAACAGGTTGCAACAGCTGCACAGTCACTCTCACAGGGTGCTACAGAACAGGCGTCTTCAATTGAAGAACTGGCTGCATCAATCAACCTCATTTCAGAAAAAATCAATGCCAATGCCGCTGATGCTGTTGAAGCAAGCGAAAAGACTAATGAGGCAGGAATGGAAATGCAGGAAGTTAACGAAAGAGTTAACAACCTTGTTGCCGCTATGACTGAAATCAAGGAATCTTCCGACCAGATACAGAAAATCATCAAAACTATTGAGGATATCGCATTCCAGACTAACATTCTTGCTCTTAACGCAGCCGTTGAGGCAGCAAGAGCAGGTGTTGCAGGCAAGGGCTTTGCAGTAGTTGCTGACGAAGTAAGAAACCTCGCCGGAAAGAGTGCGGAGGCTGCAAAGAACACCACATCTCTTATTGAAAGCACAGTTACAGCAATCGAAAAGGGCAATACTATCGTTGAAGAAGTTGCCGAAAAGATTGTGGTTGTTTCCGAGTCGGCAGGACACGTTGCAGAAATCAACAACAAGATCTCCGCTGCCTCTAAGGACGCTGCAAATTCTATCGTTCAGATTACAGTCGGCGTAGACCAGATTTCAAGCGTTGTCCAGACTAACTCAGCTACTTCACAGGAAAGTGCTGCTGCCAGCGAAGAACTTTCCGGTCAGGCACAGATGCTCCAGCAGGAAATCTCACAGTTTACACTTAAAGATTCCTACGATTCAGCTCCGGTAAGCAATACTCCACACTACACCAGCAGTGAACCGGCTGACACAACCCCATTCTCATCAGACCAGCCACTGACAATTGATCTTGATGATGACAAGTATTAATACATACTAAAAAATCAACCCCTGATTCGTTTGAATCAGGGGTTTTTGTATGTGTTACTTATTCTTCTTGAACTCAAGGTACTCTTCATAAGTACCCTGTCTGTCAATACAGCCTTCAGGAGTGATTTCAATAATTCTGTTTGCAACAGTCTGCAAAATCTCATGGTCGTGGGATGCTAAAAGCACAACCCCTT
>CAMCMW010000375.1 GCA_945876155.1 uncultured Ruminococcus sp.
GCACAATATCATCTTTGAATTTCATTTTATTGTCCGAAAGTGAATTTTTCTGCTCCTCAATACTTTTAAGGCTTATCTCACTGTGAGAAATATCATTTTCAAAAACCGCAATGTCCGATTTGTACTGTGAGGACTGCTTTTCCGTTTCCAGAATCTGTTCCCTCAGCTGTTCCACCTTAACAGAGCTTTCCTGTATTTTCCGGTAGCCGTCACTGATTTTCTGTTCCTCACGCTCAATATCGTTCTGGATATTTTCGTACTCGTTCTTGTTCATGAGCAGAGTATTTTCCAGTGTGTCAAGCTTTTCTTTCAGTTCTCCGATACGATGTACCCACACAGAAATTTCAAGCTTTTTTCTCTCCTGTGCCAGTACCACAAATTTTTCTGCCTTTTCAGCCTGTGCTTTAAGGGGTCCTACACGTCCCTCCAGCTCCGAAACAATATCGTTTAAGCGGAGAAGATTTTCCTGTGCGGCAGTAAGCTTTCTTTCAGCCTCAGTCTTTTTGTAGCGGAATTTGGAAATACCCGCCGCCTCTTCAAAAATGTCACGGCGCTCGTTGCTCTTTGCGCTGACTATCTCCGCAATCCTGCCCTGACCGATAATTGAGTAGCCGTCACGTCCCAGACCAGTATCCATAAAAAGCTCGTTTATGTCTTTCAGACGGACGTTTTTGCCGTTAATTTTATATTCACTTTCGCCGCTTCTGTAAAGCTTTCGTGTAACGCACACCTCGTCATCATCGCTGTTCAATGCTCTGTCTGAATTGTCCAGCGTCAGCGTTACCATTGCAAACCCTACCGGCTTTCTCGCAACAGTACCGGAAAAAATAACATCTTCCATTTTGTTTCCACGAAGAGTTTTTGTGGACTGCTCCCCTAAAACCCATCTTATGGAATCGCCGATATTACTTTTTCCGCTGCCGTTAGGGCCGACTACAGCTGTCAGACCCTTGTCAAAGTTCAGCTTTATTTTGTCCGGAAAGGACTTGAATCCCTGTAATTCCAGTGATTTTAAATACATATATTACCCTCTGATTTCGCACTGATATTTCGGAATTTCCTCATCTCCGACAACCTTTATATCAATGCCCCTTTTTTTGAAATATTCAACGTTGGATTTCTTATGCCCCAGCGCCTTGCTGATACATGACGGATTCACCGCAAGCTTGACTGTACCGCATTTTTCCCCGACTGCTTTTTCAACAGCCTGTCTGTAAATCAAACTTTCGCAAAGCTCTCTGAATGCGGGGTGATAATATCCAGCCACCATGTCTCCCTCAACGCCGTCCGACGCATGAAGTCCGCACTTTATGACCTCTATCCCCTTATTGTCAAACTCCGCAAGCATTCTTCCGCAAAGCTCCACAACCGTGTCAAAAGGCATAAGCTTATATTCGCCGGATTCGTAAAGTTCTCCAAGCTTTGTACCTTTCAGTACCACCACCGGATAAATCCTGACGGTATCTGGGTGAATTTTAATGATGCTGTTCATGGTGTCAAGCTCGTCATTCATGGTACTCTGATAAAGTCCCACCATCATCTGCAAACCCAGTTCAAAGCCGTACTCACGGATAAGCCCGGACGCTTTGTAAACATCTTCAGCAGTAGTATGACCTCTTTCGTTGGCACTCAGCACCTTGTCTTTCATGCTCTGTGCGCCCAGTTCAATTGCAGTCACGCCGTAAGCTCTGAGAATATCAAGTATCTCCCTGTCGATAAAATCCGGACGGGTTGAAATCCTGATACCCTTAAAGCCGTTTTCACCGATATAGCACTTCGCCGCTTCAAGGAGTTCAAGCATATAGCCACGCTCAATTGCGGTAAAACTGCCGCCGAAAAAGGCAATTTCACAGTTTTGCCTGTCCTTTACTTCACTCATTGCCTGACGGCAGATAGTGTGAACGTCCTGTGCTGACGGCGGTTTCTGTGCGCCGCTGATTGTTTTCTGATTGCAGAAACTGCACTGGTGAGGACAGCCGGCATGGGGTACAAATATGGAAATATTACTGTGTTTCATATCCCATAAGCTCCAGCGCCTCTTTTGCCGCCATCTGTTCAGCCTCTTTCTTGCTCTTGCCTACTCCCGTACCGATAACGTTTGAATTAAGGCATACCTCCACCTTAAACGCCTTGTTGTGATCTGGTCCCGACTGTCCGGCAAGATGATATTCAACCTTTTCTTCCGGATTCTTCTGAATGATTTCCTGCAGGACAGTTTTGTAGTCGTTGAATGCCGACGACTTCCTGCTTTCAATATCCTCCGGAACAAAACGCAGAACATATTCTGTTGCCGCATCAATACCGCCGTCAAGATATATTGCTGCTATGACTGCCTCGAAAGCGTCCGCTAAAATGGACGGTCTTTCACGTCCCCCTGTATTTTCCTCGCCCTTGCCCAGCAGTATAAATTCTCCCAGATGTATCTGCTTTGCAAATTCAAAAAGGGATTTTTCGCATACCAGTGACGCTCTTATCTTTGTAAGCTCACCCTCCGGAAGATGTGTAAAATGCTTGAACAAATACTGTGAAACAACGATTGAAAGTACGCTGTCGCCTAAAAACTCCAGTCGTTCATTGCTGTTTCTTGCCTTCTTCCTTTCGTTTGCATAGGAGGAATGAGACAACGCCTCAATCAGCAGCTGCTTGTTTTTAAATGTGTACCTGAGATTTTTTTCAAAGTCCCCTAATCTCTCCATAAGCTGTTCCATTTATTTTCACCGCCTTTTATTTTCCTATTGAATCTATGATAGTCTGTGTGACATTTCCGTCAACACACGCCTTTGCCTGTCTTATAGCATTGTAAAATGCCTTTGCGTCAGAACTGCCGTGTGCCTTGATTACCGGTTTGTTTACTCCCAGCAGTACTGCTCCGC
>CAMCMW010000376.1 GCA_945876155.1 uncultured Ruminococcus sp.
TTTATCCCCTTTACTCCCTTTTTGTCCTACATAACTTACACGCCCGTAGGCAATACCAGGCGTTGAATCAATTTGTCGCATTATATATTCTGGCCAACGTTTGCAGCGCTGAACCATGGATCTTAAAAACACGTTTCAAATACTTTTCCTCGTTGATCTGGTAATCATCTTGTTTATTATAAAGGGCATAGCATATTGTTCGCCAGCTCTGCCGGTCTAAATATCTCATTTCAAGAACAAGCTGCTCGTCCGGATTTTCCAGTTGCTCAGTCAGTTGCTCCAGCTCCGTGCGGCATCTTGTTTCATTTTCAATCTGCTCCTGTATTTTATGATCCAGCTCTTCTTTTCTCTCAATCTGCCTTTCTATTTTGCTAATACCGTCGGAGCTGGTCTCTCCCTTGCTGCCTGAATTGGGCGATGATGGAGAGCCCATGTTCTTTTGTAGCTGATCTAATCTCTCAATCTGGTTATCGATTTTCTGCTGGAGTAACACAAAACTTTCCAGTTTTTGTTTTATTGCGTCTGTTTCCTTTGGCTGCTGAGCCATGGATGTCACCCTCCCTTGCTTTCCTTCATAAAACTGCTTCAACCTACGATTTCACTTATTGCAATCACTGTTTATCACTTTCTTTACATTCAAAGGAAAAACCCATAATCAGCCCAGGAATATACCACCAAAGGATTCCTGTCTTTTCAAATGCAATAGCCGCTGCTGTAACACAAATAAAGTATACGCAACGCATTATAGTCACAACAATCATTACTGTTTTCATATTCATATATTTTGACCTCCTTTTAATTTACCCTTGCACAAGCACATATCCTCAAATCTTGGCATTATGATTTTACCGTTTACCGTACAATACAAAACGCCGTTTACTCTTTCAGATTTTTCACAGTTTTTGCAGGCGGTTTCATTCAATTTTGCTTTCTGCTTTGCTTTTTCAAGCGGTGTCATTGTCACATTCCTCGTTTCTTGGTCAGTCATTTACGGCTCATATTTAGCAATACTGATTTTGTGGTTTTTCTGTCAAAGCGTTTATATGAAGAACAAGGTTCAAGAGGTTGTTGGCTGCGATGCGGATAGTCAATTATACTCTGTTCTACTTCCTTAACGCTTTTATAGTGGTCAAAGTTGATATTTCTCCACCATGAGCTGCATTTACCAGTTTTCCAAAGTACTTTTTCAAACACTTTAAAATTCCCGGCATCGTCCGTGAAGATTGCAAGCTTACAAAATGTATTCAGCCATTTTTCTCACTCTCCTCCAACGATTCCAACGCCCTAATCATATCTTCCTCATATTCTTTTGCTGTTCTTGGCTTGCCTTTGTCTTTCCTTTTTTCCCAGCATTCGCCCCTTATAGGGCAGCTATAGCAATCAGCATAATGATTATTGCAAAACTCGACAACATCTTTCCATTCAGCCATCACCAGTCCACCGCCTTGTCAATTTCTTTTTTCTGCTGCTCTGATGATTTTCTGAGATATATCATCGTTGTATTAACACCGGAATGTCCCAATAAATCAGCCAGCAACGCAATGTCTTTGTTCCTTTCGAGGAAATTGAGCGCAAAGAAATGTCTGAATGAATGAGGGTGCATAACTTTAAGCGGAATATCGAATCGCTTAGCAAAATTAATAAGCTGTTGCGATAAGCCTCTTGTAGTGATTTCGCCAAATCTACCACGTACGACAGTGTCGCTATCTTTTAACTCACTGATATTTTCCCATATTTCATCTTTCAGAGACTTCGGAATGTATATTCTTCTCACCTTGCCTTTGGTGTATATGTCGGTATATCCTTTTGTTACATCACCCTTAGTTATCTTTATAGCCTCCGAAGCTCTTGCGCCTGTTTTAGCCAAAACTAAGATGTTAGTTATCCACCTGTAATTTTTTTCGGCTTCTAAGCATTTCAACAGTTTCTTGTACTGCTGTTTTGTTATGACATTTTCTACGTGACTTATTTTCTGAACCTTTAATCTTTTTATTTTAAGCGGTTCTCCGATATATGTACTGTATTTTTCGATAGCTGTTATTTTTGCATTTACAGTCTTAGGCTTAAAGCTCATAAAAGACTGTTTAAACTCAATTGCGTTGGTTTTGTTAATTTCATCATAACGGCTTGCATACTGTCTCATAGTTGTCATATAACTATCAATAGTGTTCTGCGCCAGTTCTTCTTCTTTAAGAAACAATTCAAAACCTTTTAAGTCTATCATTTATTACCTTTTCCCTTTCTGCTAAAAAAGCATTATTCAAGTACGTCAAAGTTCTCCATATAGCTTAATTCTTTGAGATTATCTAACGGCGTTTTTTCAGTTGCCATATCTTCAAATCGTATAAGCATATCAGCTTTTTTACGTTCTTTTGCGTATAGTTTTTTATAAATATCATCACACCTTGTAGCGCAGAAAGTAAAAAAATTGATATCACTTGTATAAGCATCAATGCACTTCCAAATTTTAAAAAGACACATCTGCTTGTAATCATCAGCATCACAGTAAAAGAAATTTACAGCTTTTCTTATGCCTTTTTTGGCAATATATATATCGACCATTTTTTCAGCCTTTTCAGCAAACAAACTTCGTGCATAATGGTTCTCCGGCATATAATACGCTTTGCAAACGTCCCATTCAAGATTTTCCGCATAATTGTTGTTTTGGTCTCCGTCAATGTGCCTTGCACCTTTTGCTGTTCCAGGAGGTTCCCCGACAAATGCTAAGAGTACAAGCTTTGCAACACTGCGCCTCATCTGACCTTTATTTTTTTGCCTGAGTCGTACCATAATGCAGCCATTGTTGCCGACAAACGGCTTAATAATCTGAGCAGGATATGTCCTTGTATTGATATGCC
>CAMCMW010000377.1 GCA_945876155.1 uncultured Ruminococcus sp.
ATTAATATTGCCTTGCACATCCGTTCCCTACGGTCACTCCGTGCATATCGGCTAATATTAAACGAAAAAATATTTTTTCGTTTAATATAATCTGCTTATATCATGTAAATTTATGGCATCAGCCTGACTGGTCGTTTACACCAAAGGTCAGCTCGATTACCGTACCCTTTGCGACCTTACTTCCTGCCGGCACTGACTGTGCAAGTACCACAGCTGAAGTCGAATCTGTTGATGCACCGCCGGCTATCAGATTAAGTCCGGCAGTTGTAAGGAGATAATTAGCGTCTGAGAGCGTATAACCTGTAAGGTCAGGCACTTCTGCCTCCTCCTGGGTGTAGTTTTTCTGAGTATACAGAATAACTGTTCCGCCCTGTGCGACAGTACTTCCAGAAATCGGCATCTGACCGCACACTGTATCTCCCTCGCCGACAACCTGATATGTAAGTCCTTTAGCGTCAAGCGCCTGCTTTGCCTCCTCAACTGATTTATCCTCAACAAACGGCACCTGAACGTCCATATTTTTAGCTTCTTCGTCGGTGTATTCCGGATAGTATCCAAGATAAGGCAGAATTTCCTCCATAACCTTTCTCGAACACGGAACGGCAATTTTACTTCCGTAATACTCGCCGGACATCGGTTCGTCAGCCATAATAAGCATAATAATTTCCGGATCATCTGCCGGAGCAAAACAGCAGTACGACGCAACATATCTCATAGGATCTTCGTCAGTACCTGCATATTCGTCAAGCTTTTCAGAAGTACCGCTCTTACCGCCTACGTGATAGCCCTTTATATATGCACCATTGCCGATTGCAACCTGTTCAAGGGTATCACTCATAATCTTTGAGGTTTCCTCTGAAATAACCTGACGCTTTACTGTTCTCTCGTTGGTAAGAACAACGTTTCCGTCGTTGTCCACGATTTTGCTTACAACATAAGGTGTAACCAGATTTCCGCCGTTTATTACTGCCGCATAAGCAGTAATCATCTCAATTGGTGTTACCTTGTTTGTCTGACCGAATGAGCATGATGCCAGTTCGACAGGTCCCATGCCGTCAAGATCCTGATAGATACTCGTTGATTCAGCCGGAAGGTCGATTCCGGTTTTTTCAGTCAGACCGTATGCCTTGAAATAATCAAAGAATTTGTCCGCACCAAGCCTTCTGCCTATCTCAATAAAGGCAGGGTTGCATGAATTTGTTATAGCCTCAACGAATGTCTGCGTACCATGACCAGAGGTTTTCCAGCAATGGATAGGCTGTGTGCCTTCATAAACTGTGACCGCACCAGTACAGTCGAAAGAGTCGGTGGTCTTTATAACGTTTTCCTCAAGTGCCGCAGAACTTGTTACAACCTTGAATACTGAACCCGGAATGTAAAGCTCCGTAATTGCCTTGTTTTTCCACTGCTGTTCTCTTGCCGCCACATAAGCGTCTGTATACTGTTTTTCAGTAAGAGTATCAAGCAAGGATTTTGCAGTATCCTTTTTTATGACATCGTTTTTGTCTATATCCAGAAAACCCAGATCCTGAGCAGTCTGTGCAATCTGCAAGTCGTCAACGTCTGACGGATTGTTCAGGTCAAATCCCGGAGCAGTTGCCATAGCCAGAATTGCACCGGTCTTGGCATTCATAATAATTCCGCAGGCTCTGTCCTCAATTTCAAACTGGCTGACGATTTCCTCAAGATTCTTTTCAAGGGAATACTGAAGTGTTCTGTCAATTGTAAGGTAAAGTGAGTTGCCGTCCTGTGCCTCATAGGTTTTGGAATATCTGTAAGGCATCTCATTACCGTTTGCGTCCTTTGCGGATATTACCTTGCCGTCAATTCCGGAGAGGTATTCATCATACTGATATTCCAGACCATACTGTCCGTCGCCGTCAGCATTGGTAAATCCGATAACAGCTGCCGCAAGCTCATCCTGAGGATAGTATCTTTTTGTATCCTCTTCAATCTGAATGGAGTTGATGTCATTCTCGTCCATAAACGCAATAATATTGTCCGCAGCTGGCTTCTCAACCTGTGTTTTCAGCACCTGATACTGCGAATCCTTACTCATTGCCTCTTCAATTTTTTTCACGTCAATTTCAAGCTGTTCAGCAAGATATTCTATAACTTCATTCTGGACATCTTCCGCCGTTTTTATTACTGTTCCGGCTGGAAGTTCGCCCTTTGCCACCTGTTTCTGCTGTGCCTTTACAGCCTCGTCTTTTTTGGCAATTTCACTGCGGAATAAATCCGGGTCCATAAAGACCTTGTAAACTGTTGCGCTCTGGGCAAGTATTACGCCGTTGGTATCGTAAATTGCCCCTCGGTTAGCAGAAATGGAAATTGCACCGAAGTGGTCAGCATTGGCTTTATCCTGATAAAACTTATTATCCAGTACTGAAAGCTTAAAAAGTTTTACAATTATTGCAGCCGCAAAAACGAGAATAGCAGCCAGAAGAAACCAGTTGGTTCGCATTTTCATCTGAATTGTGGGTTTATCTGCCATAAAAACCTCCATAAGTATTTTCAAACAAAATAAGGCAGGGATAGACTCCTTTTCCCTGCCCTGGCAAATGTCATAGCTGTTTTTATGATTAAGCATACTAGAACAATATGTTTAATTATAAAAGCAAGTACTTTCAATTACTTAATTTGTAATTTTTTACCGATAAACGGCACAGATCATATTATTTAAAAAGGAATCAGCGGCACACAGATACTTGCAGACGTATCCTCTGTGCCGAAGCTCCATTTCCGTACACCCGTTTTTTGTTCTCCGTTTATAACTGTTCCGGCAGTTTCTCTTTTTATATATACTGCCATTTTCTATTTAATAATATTGCTTTACCCGAAGATATATTCCACA
>CAMCMW010000378.1 GCA_945876155.1 uncultured Ruminococcus sp.
GAGGGTAACGCAAATCAGTGATATTCCGTCACGCTCACAGGCTGAAACAAGGCAGCGTCCTGCCTCGTCGGTAAAACCGGTTTTAACGCCCTTAACGCCCTCATACATATCAAGCAGTTTGTTTGTATTTGTAAGCCAGCGTTCGTATGGGGGATTGCCAAAGCACACCTTTGCTTTTTTTTGCGAACATATCTCCGCAAAATCCGGATTTCTCAGTGCCTCTCTTGCGAGGAGAGCCATGTCATAAGCGCTTGAACCGTGTCCCTCGCCCTCCAGACCGGAGGGGGTCACAAAACAGGTTCTGGTCATGCCTATTTCTGCGGCACGCTCGTTCATCATTTCTGCGAAATTTTCGATAGTCCCGCCAAGTTTTACAGCTACAGTGTTTGCGGCGTCATTTCCCGAAGGCAGCATCATGCCGTAGCAAAGGGCACGTTTTGTAACAACGTCACCCTCCACAAGTCCCATAGAAGAACCCTCGACCTTTATCGCCTCGCTGTCAACCACAAATTCGTCGTCAAGACCGCCGCTTTCAAGGCAGAGCAGAGTTGTCATAATTTTTGTTGTACTTGCCATAGGCAGCTTTTCGGAGGAATTTTTCTCAAAAACAATCCGTCCTGTTTTCTCCTCAATAAGAACACAGCCCTTTGCGGAAACCTCCGGTAAAGCCTGTTCAGCATGAATATTAAAGGGGAAAGCTGACCAAATTATCACGGCAGCGGAAATAACTGAAAGTATTTTTTTCACTGATATCGCTCCATTCTAACAGATTTGTCCTGTTATTATGATATGAAACGTTCAGCAAAAATAGGACTTATTCAGCGTCCTTGTCTTTTTTATCCTTTTTGTCCTTGCTCACCATTCCGGAGATCTTGTCCACAACGTCCGGGATAAGGTTTACAAGTGCGTTAGGTGTTGACGCATTGACAGACATCTGGAGCAGTTTTGCCTCACCGTCCGAAACCACAAGAAATGCGATAGGCTGTATTGAAACGCCTGCGCCTGAACCACCGCCAAAAAGTTCCTTCGGATTCTTTGAAGGCAGATCTGAACCTCCGGAGGCAAATCCGAATGAAACCTTTGAAATCGGGATAACTGTTGTTTTTTCGTCAATTTTAATGGGGTCACCGATAATGGTGTTTACATCGACCATTTCCTTGAGTTTTTCCATTGTAATACCCATTATTCCGCCGATAGGATGCTGTTCACTCATAATAATCTCCATTCCGCCTTTAAGGCATTTTTTCGGACATAAACTGTCCGGATTATATTCAAGCAGATGTACTGCCGTGTATGCTTTTGTCATTGCTGCGTCTGAACTTTTTCAGCCTGTCTTTTTGCTTTTATATTATTCACAAAAAATGTAAAAATAAAAGCAATAACCGATAAAATTCCGGCTGACGGGGTGAATTTTACAATAAAGCTGAAATTATATACGCTTTCAGGCTTATTATAGACACAGTTTATGTTGATATATTCCTTTTTAACTTTAAAAAAGCATGATGCAAAACTCAAAATATTGTACACAGCAATATTTGCCTTGCCAAAATTTATTGCACAATCACAGGCGTCAAGGTCAGAAATATCAATATCTGCCCTGACATTTTTTATAACTATTCGCTTTGTGAAATGTCTGAGTGCTTTTCCGGAGGATTTAAGAATATTTATTATAAAAGCAATACGCTCTGATTTATCTTCCGGAAAAATACTTTTTTTATCGCTTTTCTTCTTTTTCTCAGTTTGTGATTCACCTGGACTTTCCCGTGTATTATCTGAATTCTCCTCTGTCTTCACATTTTCCTGTTCTGTCGTCTGACTGGTTTTCTCAGCCGTTTTTTTCACTGATTTTTTTTCTGGTTTCGGCAGAATATTTCTTTTGAAAAAGAGGTACTTCACATATACTGAAAACTTATTTTCACGGCATGAAACATAAATTCTGAAAGGGGAGTGCAGCAAAATGACAAGAAGTAATATTATTGCGCCAAGTATATACAGAAAAATCATTTTGCCTCCTTTCATAAACAATGTCGGATATTATTCTTCGTTACTATCTTCAAGCAGTGACTGCTGTCTGTTCTCTTCCTCTCTTTCAAGGGGCGGCAAGTCATCAAGGGATGCAAGACCAAAACTCCTTAAAAAAGTATCAGTTGTTCTGTATGCAACAGGGTGTCCGGGAACGTCAAGCCTGCTGTCTTCTTCAAGAAGTCCTTTATCTACAAGAGTGTTGATGACCGAAGAACTGTCGATTCCTCTTACGCTTTCAACAAAGCCTTTTGTTACCGGCTGGTTGTATGCAACGACTGTAAGCGCCTCCATAGCCGCCTGGGAAAGGGGAGTCTGCTTTTTGCTTTCCATGGCGCTTTTTACGTATTCAGCGTATTTTTTACGTGTACACATCTGGTACTTCGCACCAAGCTTTAAAATTTCAATGCCGCTGTCGTTATCGGTGTAACGGTCATTCAGCGTTTTTATAAGGGACGCAAGCTCAGACTTGTTCACTCCTGCCGACTCAGCAAGCCGGAATTCCTCAACCGGTTCTCCCGATGAAAAGAGTATTGCCTCAATTGCCCCGATTTTTTCATTCAGCTGCATTTTTATTCACCCTTTTAAAGAAAATTTCAGTATTGTCATCGCTAATCATAATTCTGCCAGATTTTGTAAGTTCCAGAATCGCCAGAAAAGTAGCAACTCTCTCCGAGCGTCCGGTCATTCCGTCAAAAAGACTGTCAATGCGTGATTTGCCGTGCTTGTAAAGGTTTTTCAGTACGTAAACCACTTTTGAGATAACCGATACTACCTTTTGCTGTACAACAGCATTGATTTTCTGTTCATCAGCCTTTTTCATC
>CAMCMW010000379.1 GCA_945876155.1 uncultured Ruminococcus sp.
CTCTTATTGCTGATGGCTGCGTAGTTGAAGGCAAGGTTGAAAATTGTGTACTTTGCAGAGGCGTAAAGATAGGCAAGGATTCAGTTGTCAAGGACTGCGTTATCATGCAGGATACTGTTATCGGCAAGAAGTGCAGCATTAACTCGGTTATTACAGATAAGAATGTTGAGATAGGCGATGAAAAAATTATGACCGGTTCTGCGTCATATCCGCTTTACATTGGAAAAAATGCTGTAATTTGATGTTTTGAAAGGATGTAAAAAGATTGAATATTTTATTTGCGGCAAGTGAAGCTAATCCGTTTGTGGCTTCCGGAGGACTTGCTGATGTAGCCGGTTCACTTCCGGCTGCCATTACACAAAAAGGCCATGACTGCCGTATAGTAATTCCGCTTTACAAGTCCATCAAGCCACAGTTCCGTGTAAGCATGACTTTCCTGACCCATATAACAGTTGACGTTTCATGGAGAAAGCAGTACTGCGGAATATTCACAGCAATATGCAACGGCGTTACTTATTACTTTATTGACAACGAATACTATTTCGGCCGTGACGGCATTTACGGTTTCTTTGATGACTGCGAACGTTTTGTATTCTATTCAAGAGCTGTTCTGGAAATGCTGCGCTGCATTGATTTCAAGCCGGATATTATTCACACAAATGACTGGCAGGCGGCTATGATACCGGTATTTTACGAGGTGTTCTACAAGTATCAGCAGGGCTATGAAAACATCAAAACTGTTTTCACTATCCACAATATCCAGTATCAGGGCAACTACGGAAAAGAAGTTTTAAACGAAGTCATGGGTATTCCGATGTATCATACAAGCCTGCTGGAATATGACGGCAATATCAATATGATGAAGGGTGCTATTGAAACTGCGGATAAGGTTACGACAGTAAGCCCCAGCTATGCATGGGAGATTCTTGACCCGTGGTATTCACACGGTATGGACAGAGCGCTCGGACCAAAGCAGTACAAGCTTTCGGGTATCTTAAACGGTATTGACGTTGACGGATACAATCCGGCGACTGACCCTGTGATACCTAAAAACTACACTTCAAAGAGCATAACAGGCAAGAAAGCCTGCAAGGCAGCACTCCTGGCAGAGTTAGGACTCCAGGAGGGAACAGAGCCTTTGATTGGTATTGTAACCCGTTTTGTTTCACACAAGGGTATTGACCTTATAAGATACGTCTTTGAGGACCTTATCAAAGCCGGATTCAAGTTTGCGGTTCTTGGCAGCGGTGAAAAGGTCTACGAGGACTTCTTCAAGGAAATGGAATGGCGTCACAAGGACAGAGTAAGCGTATCGCTGGGCTTTATTCCGGAGCTTTCAAGAAAAATTTACGCTGGTGCGGATATGTTCTTAATGCCGTCCCAGAGTGAGCCATGCGGTCTGGCACAGATGATTGCCATGAGGTATGGTACAGTTCCTATCGTACGTGAAACTGGCGGTCTGAGAGATACTGTAAGAGACTGCGGCGGCGAAAAGGGCAACGGATTCACGTTCAAGACATACAATGCCCATGATATGCTTAGTGCGTGTATGCGTGCAAAGGAACTTTATGAGGACAAGAGAAGCTGGAATGCGGTTATCAAGCGTGATATGAATGAAGATTTCAGCTGGAATAATTCCGCTGATGTTTATATCAATCTTTACCGTGAGCTTTTGAAGAAGGATTAATAATTTAAGTAAACTAAAATGGGACTCCCTCTCTTGCAGGGCGTCCCATTGTTCATTATTAAAGTTTATTCTCTGAAACTAAAAACACAGCCGCAGTAATTCTGGCGGTATATATCATATTCACGGCAAAGCTCTATGGAACGCTTATAGCCGTTTTTCTTTTTGAAATCCGAAATAAGGTACGATACACCGCATTGTTTTTCAGTTTCAAGTCCGGTCTTGTTGATGTATAAAGCGTTTTTGTGGGGACTGACAGTCAGTGTAGTTGCGAAAAAGTCGGCATTATATTTTTTGGCAGCGTCCGCCGCTTTCTTTATACGCAGGTCAATGCACTTTTCACAGCGTTTTCCGCCTTCCGGTTCGTTTTCAAGTCCTTTTACCGCACTGAAAAACTCGTCCGGCAGATATTCTCCCTCGATAAGCCGGACAGTACTGCCGAAATTCATTTTTTCAATGACCTTTTTCTGTGCATCAAGCCTTTTGAGGTACTCAGATTCCGGGTGGATATTGGGATTGTAAAAATACAGCAGAATGTCAAAATACTGCGTCAGATATTCAAGCACATAACTGCTGCACGGACCGCAGCAGCTGTGGAGCAGCACAACAGGTCTTTTTCCGTCTGTACAGGTGTTTGCAATAAGCTTTTCCAGTTCACGCTGGTAGTTAATCTTGTTCTCCATTTTCTGTTTCACTGCTTTCTGTGTATTTTTGTTCATGCAGCTGCCGGGCGTAGTCGATATACTGCATGATTCCGTCTGCAATTGATTTGCCGAGATCGTCGGTGTGGTCAATTATCCATTGAGCGTGTTCGATACTGTCGTGAAACTCAACTTCAATAAGGCAGTTAGGGACTTCAGATGTTGCGACCTCATACAAATAAGCCGAACCCTCTGTGCCGTCAAACATTCCTCTGTCTTCAGTAGGCGTCAGACGTGAAACCCTGCTGTAAATATATTCCGCAAGCACTTTGCTGCCAAGAACTTTAGGGTTGTAGAAACATTCCGTACCCTCTCCGCCACCGCTGTCTCCGCCGGCATTTGAATGTATTGCAATATGGGCGGTGACTTCGTTTTCATTGGCAAAGTCAATTTTCTCCTGGAGAGAATAGTCAGGTTCTGCAACATAAACAGTAACATCATTTTGCTCCAGATATTTTTT
>CAMCMW010000380.1 GCA_945876155.1 uncultured Ruminococcus sp.
TCTTCTCGACGTTTTCAAAGTCAACATCACCGCACAGTTTACCGTTTTCCAGACGGTTCATGCCTACGTCTATCACTATTGCTCCCTCTTTGACCATATCCGCTGTGACAAAGTTTGCCTTGCCTACCGCCGCAACAAGTATGTCCGCACCTGCGCATATCTCAGCAAGATTTTTTGTCCTTGAATGGCATATCGTGACAGTACCGTTTCTGTGTAACAGCAGCATGGACATCGGCTTGCCTACTATATTACTGCGTCCGATTACTACGCAGGATTTGCCCGAAATGTCAACCCCTGTGCTGTCGATAAGCTCCATTACTCCGGCTGGGGTACAGGGCAGAAACGCAAAGTCACCAATCATTATCTTGCCTACGTTGAAGGGGTGGAATGCGTCAACGTCCTTGTCCGGCTTGATTGCGTTGATTACTGCGTTTTCGTCAATCTGTTTTGGCAGTGGCAGCTGGCATAGTATACCGTCTACGCTGTCATCATTGTTGAGCTTTTCTACCAGTTCAAGCAGTTCCTCCTGGGTGGTTTCCTCCGGCAGTGCATACTCAAATGAACTGAACCCAACTTCCTCGCACGCCTTCTTCTTTGAGTTTACATACACCCTCGACGCCGGGTCGTTACCCACAATTACAACTGCCAGTCCGGGCTTGATACCCTTTTCCGCAAGCCCTGCCGTTTCCTCACGCACCTCAGCTTTTACCTTCGCTGATACTTCCTTGCCGCTTATAAGCTTTGCCATATCATTCTTCCTCCGATTCTATCTTTAATTCTTCTGGTTCTGCCTCTACAGAGTCCGATTCGTCCTTTTTGTCACTTGTCACGCCGGGGTCAGATTCATTTTCTTCAATACTTTCCTGTTCACCGTCCGGCTGGACTTCCTCTTCCGGCTTGTCTTTCTTCCTTGCACGCTCCTCAGACTGCCTTATCAGTTCCTTCGATTCCTCAGTATCAACATACAGAACATAGTCCGAACCCATTCGCTTTACCTTACTGCCAATCACTACAAGCAGTACCGCTGACACAACAACAAGCACCGCTGAAAGCGCCTGGGATACCCTTATCGTGCCTATTATAAGGCTGTCTGTACGCAGTCCTTCGATAAAGAATCTCTCTGTGCCGTACCAGCAAAGGTACATCAGGAAAATCTGTCCGTCAAACTTCCTTATCTTCTTTGCAAATATGGCAAGCAGTACAAATCCCAGCAGACACCACACTGATTCATACAGAAAACACGGGTGAACCGGCATATCCGATTTCATTGCTATAAGGTCTGGCGGTGAACTCATGTCACTGTTTACCGAAATTATCCAGTCACGGATTTTACCGCTTGTCATGCCGAAAAGACCGTCGGTATTGTAGCCGAACGCCTCCTGGTTGGTGAAGTTGCCCCAGCGTCCTATTCCCTGTCCAAGCAGAAATCCTATGGACGCTATGTCAAGCAGTGGCAGAATTTTCAATTTCCTGAACTTCGCCACCAGTCCGCCTACAAGCACTGCCCCTATCAGTCCGCCATATATGGCAAGACCGCCGTTTCTTATGTTGAAAATACTCTTCCAGTTTCCGGCATAGCTGTCCCACTCCATGACAACATAGTACACCCTCGCTCCCACAAGTGCGCCGATTACTCCGGCTATTACTGCGTCTATCGCCCTGTCCGGGTCAACGCCGTATTTCTTCATCTGGGAAAAGCAGTATATCATCGCAAGGAGCATTCCCAGCGTTATCAGCAGTCCGTACCACTTGATATCCAGTCCGAATATGCTAAACGCCGTATCGTTCACCGTTATATCTATCCCTAGTTTCGGGAAAATAACCTCATTCTGTTTAAGCTCACTAATCGCAGTCATAGGCACTCTCCTTACTTTACAACAGAAATTGTCATATTGTTTGTGTCAAAACGCTCACACAAGGTCTTCTGAACGTCCTCATAGGTCATTTCGGAAAGTACCTTTATCTCGTCATAAGGTGCAACCTCTGCTATATACGCAGTTATGAGGTTTCCGGCAACTGCCTCGGGGTTATTGCTCTCCCTTACTGCCATGCCGTAGGTGGATTTCTTTATGCTGTCATAGAGAACCTTGTCCAGTCCCTCAACCTTTACACGCTCAATCTCCTCAATGATATAGTCCATTACCTTCTCCGGCTCTGTGGACTCTCCGCTGAATATCAGACTGAAAAAGCCGTCTCCGCAGAACACCTCAAAGCCGAATGTGGAATTGATAAGTCCCTCGTCAATAAGCTTTTTGTAAAGGGGTGCGGACGGATTTGTTATAACACTTCCGGCTATGTCACATTCCAGTTCAGCTTTATACAGCGAATAGCCCCTGTCCGGCTTACACTTTATACCAATATTGAATATGGGCGTACCCACAGGCAGATGCTCATACTTCGCCTTTTCAAGCACCTCATACGGCTCTTCCGGGAACACAGTTTCAAGCTCCTGGTTCTCGCATGGTTTCAGCAGACGGTCGGCGATTTCAAGCACTTCCTCAGTTTTCACGTTTCCGGCAATGGCAAGCACCATGTTGTTGAGATTGTAGAACGTGTTATAGCACTTGTAAAGCAGGTCGGCGTCAATCTTTGCGATACTCTCAACCGTTCCGGCAATATCTATCCTTACAGGGTGGTTATGGTACATTCCCTGGAGCATATTGAAAAGCACCTTCCACGACGGATTGTCGTCGCACATCTTTATTTCCTGTCCGATTATTCCCTGTTCCTTATCCACGGTTTCCTGGGTAAAGTACGGGTTCTGGACGAAATTCAGCAGTATTTCCAGTGACTCCTGATAGTGGTCTGAACAGCTGAAAAGATAACACGTCCTGTCGAAA